>CANKXQ010000001.1 GCA_947487745.1 Spartobacteria bacterium
GGTGTGATCGAATGAGGCGGTGCGGAGTTTCTGCTCCATGCGGCGGGCATCGTCTTCGGAGATGGCCTCGGCGGCTTTTTCCACAAGGCTCACGACATCGCCCATGCCGAGGATGCGGCCTGCAAGGCGGTCGGGGTGGAAGACCTCGAACTGCTCGAGCTTTTCGCCTGTGCCGGCGAATTTGATCGGTTGGCCTGTGACGGAGCGGAGCGAGAGGGCGGCGCCGCCACGGGCATCGCCATCGAGCTTGGTGAGGATGATGCCGGTGAGACCGAGCGCGGCATGGAAGCGCTCGGCGACGCTTACAGCCTGCTGTCCGGTGGCGGCATCGCAGACGATGAGGATTTCCTGCGGCTGGAGAAAATCGCGGAGTTGCTTGAGTTCCTCGATGAGTGGCTCATCCAGTTCCTGTCGGCCTGCGGTGTCGAAGATCTGCACATTGCCGCCTGTCGCGGCGCACCACTCGAGCCCCTGCTTGGCGACCTTGAGCAAATCGGTCTCGCCTTTTTCCGGGCGGAAAACAGGGACATCGATTTGGCCGCCGAGGACGGCAAGTTGGTCGATAGCGGCGGGACGATGGAGGTCGCACGCGATGAGAAGCGGCGAGCGGCCCTGGGATTTCAACAGGCGGGCCAGCTTGGCGGAGGAGGTGGTTTTTCCCGCGCCGTTGAGGCCGACGATGAGAATGCGCGCGGGCTTGTCGAGATTGAGCTCGGCGGCGTTGCCTCCGAGGAGCGCGCAGAGTTCCTCGTGAAAAATTTTTACGATCTGCTGGCCGGGCGTCACGCTGCGGAGAACCGCTTCGCCGAGGGCCTTCTCTTTGACCTTGGCTATGAAATCCTTCGCAACCTGGAAGTGGACATCGGCATCAAGCAGGGCGAGGCGCACCTCGCGGAGGGCGTCCGAGATATTGGATTCGCTGATCTTGCCCTGTCCACGGAGGTTTTTGAAAACATCCTGAAGTTTATCCGAGAGTCTGCCAAACATGGGGCGTCAATGTAAGTGGAGGGAACGCGATGGGAAGGGGATTTTTGAATCCACGAGGGCTTCGGGCAAGGCGCGAAAGAGAATCAGGCGTTGCCGTGGCGGTTGCGCCACTTGAGACGGTAGGTGCCCATATTATCCACGATGCGGTCGCGAATTTTAAAAACGAGACGGCGGGCATGGTTGGCGCGGCGACGATCGATAAGACCGGATTCCAGAAGGTTGTTCATGGCATCAAGGGCGTCGTTCGCTGCCTTCAAAGCCCGCTTGAGATAGGCAATCGTCATCCCGATTTCCGAACTGTCGTGACCGCACAGACCTGCTGCCAACTTGGCTCCGCAGATGGCGGAACGCGTGGCGAAGCGCACGGCCTCGGGGTGCTCGCGCAAGTCCTCGCGCGTGTCGAGAAGGCGGTTGATCCAACGGTGCAAGCGCAGGGTATCCTCGTAAACGGCGGAGTGGGTGAACTCCTCGAACTCGTCGTCGTATTCCTGCTCCTCCTCGTCGGTGAGGTATTCCACCGCCTCGCTTAGAAAGTTCTCAAATTGCTCCTGCGTCTGCTCAGCCTCCTCAAAGATGCTCCAGCCCATTTCTTCGGCGACGATTTCATCGCAGTCCGGGTGATCCATGTATTTCTCAAGCAGCTGAAAATATTTTTCCGTATTCTGATCCTGCTGCTGGAGGAAGCGCTCCCACTTGTATTCGTCCCAGGCCTCCTCGTTCGGAAATTGGTTGTCGTCGGACATCACTAAACGGCTAAAGCAAGACAGGGGTCTGGGCAACGGATTTTTCGACCTGCAAGCGGAGCTGTCCGCAGGCTGCGGCGATGTCGTGCCCCTTCTCGCGCCGAAGGGTGGCCTCGGTTCCGGCCTGCTGAAGGATTTTGAGAAACGCCTCCTGACGGGCTTCGTCCGGGCGATCCCATTCCAGCCCCTCGACGGTGTTGTAGGGGATGAGGTTCACCTTGGCGTTGACGCGGCGGGCCTGGCGAGCAAGGAGGCGGGCCTGCTCAGGGGAGTCGTTGATGTCGCGGATGAGAATGAACTCGAAGGTGAGGCGTTGTTTTTTCAGACGCACATAATCCTCGCAGGCGGCGAGGAGTTCCTCGACGGGGTATTTTTTGTTCACGGGCATGATACGTCCGCGGACATCATCCGTCGCCCCATGGAAGGAAATGGCGAGCCGCACCTGGAGCGGCTGCTCGCCGAGATCGCGAATGCGCGGCACGAGGCCCGAGGTCGAAACCGTCATGTGGCGGGCGCCGACGCCCACACCCCAGGGTGCGTTGAGAATGCCAATGGCACGAAGGAGATTTTCGTAATTTGCCATCGGCTCGCCCATGCCCATGAAGACGATGTTGTTGATCTTCTCCCCGCTCTCAGCTTCGACCTGGAGGAATTGATCCACAATCTCGCCGGCGGTGAGGTTTCTTTTCCAACCCTCGAGCCCGCTGGCGCAAAATTTGCAGCCATAGGCGCAGCCGACCTGGCTGGAAATGCAGATCGTGCGGCGGTCCGAAGCCTCGCCGTAAAGAGCCGGGGAAGCGGGAATGAGGACGCTCTCGATGAGTTGTCCATCGGCAAGGCGGAAAAGAAATTTTCTGGTCGTGTCCCGCGCGCCGGTTTCGCGGATTTTGAGGAGGCGGGCGGCGGGAAATTCGCTTTCAAGCCGCTCGCGGAGTGCTGCGGGGAGATTGGACATTTCACGCCACTCACGGACGCGGCGGTGGAAAATCCACTCCAGCACCTGCGCGGCGCGGTAGGCAGGCTGCCCCCACGAGGCCATGCGCTCCTCCCAATCGGTCTTTGTCAGTGAGAGAGCCTCCATGTCACTCCCGGCGCGACCATCGGTCCCGATCAGCGAAGAGGATGCACTCCCCGTCGATCGGCAAAGGCGTGAAGACCGGCAACGAAAAACCCTGAACATTCGGCGGGCGGGTGATCATGAAAACCCAGTCGGTGTAGGGGCCTTTGTAGATATCGCTGAAGAGCGGACGGTTTCCGGTGATGGGCGTGAGGTAGAGTCCGGAGAGTGGCGCGCCCAGCACACGAAAATCGCTGATGCGGTTGAAGTCCTTGATGGTCTTCGGCAGGAGGAGGGATTTGCGCTGGGCATACCATGCGGTCGCCCAGGGCATATCGGTCGCGATGGCTTCATCCTTGCCATACCATTCGCCCAAAACAGCGATAAAAGGCGGCACATAGGGCGGCCACTGGATGGCCATGTCTTTTCCCGCAAAGAGGGTCGCCATCATTGGCAGGGCACAAAGAAAAACGACAACGCCCAGAAAAACATTGCGCATCATGGGAATTGCAATTTCAAGCCGGTTCCAGAGCACGATCAAAAATGCCAAGCCGAAGAAGACAAAAAGCGGGATGAACAAAACATGGAATTGGTTCGAGGAAACAACCCCCTCAACGCCGCAGAGACCCATTCCGACAAAGGCTCCAAGCCACATTAGAACCACGCACAGGCGGAAGGCGGAGGTCGCCGGGGATTTGAAACGGTGGAGCAGCGAAATGAAAAACGCGACAGCAACGATATTCATTCCGAGAAACGGGAAGATTTTTTCAGACTGGGCAAAGACGGCATTTTTAAGCCGGTTGAAAGGGTGAATTCCCGAAAGCGGAGGAGGCTCGTTCAGCGAGCGCAGATAGACGGTTTCGGCGGTGTTAACGGGAGCAACCAGCTCGTAACCTGCAAGGCCGAGGGGATTGCCGCAGACGGCATAGTTCCGGACAGCCCAGGGAAGCGTGACAAGCAAGAGCGCAGCGAGGGCCACCAACCCTGCAATGCCGCGCGGATGGAAATAAAAGAGGGTGAAGACCAGCCATCCGAGGAAAATCCAGAATGTCGCCCCGTGAGCAAGAACCATGAGGCCAAAAACTGCTCCGGCTGCGAAAAGGAACATAAGCGAAGGCACAAACTCGTCGCGTTTTTCCATAGCCTTCAAGGTGAGCCAAGCGGCGCCGGAAAGGAGGAGGAGCAGGAGCATTTGAGGCAGTCCAGACAAGGAGAACTGCCACATCAGATCGCTAAGGATAATGATGGCGCAACCGAGAAGGGCGATCAGTTTGTCAAAGAGACGGCAGGCCACATGATACCAAATCCAGACAGAGAGGAAAAAAAGCAGAATGCAAGTGCCTGCGATAACGCGGTCTCCCACATAGACCAGATCAGTCGGCGTGAGCTTCCAAGAGGACTCCACCATTTTGAGAGGTATGGAATTGATGAGCGGATGAAGCGGGGATTGGAAAACATCAGGGAACTCGTCCTTGGGAATTTTTTTTCCTGCCGTCTCAAGCTGCCAAATCGCAAGCGGGCGGATGTATTGTGTGGAAAATCCATTTCCCATGGCGAGCTGGCGGGCGATTTGAGCCTGATCCATCGCCGTGGCGCTTGAGAGTCCACGGAACTGAACGAAAAGATAGAGAAGGGTGAGAGTTAAAATGAGGGCGCCGAACATCGCCACCCGAATGACCGGAACGAGTCCACCTTGGTCGAGGGAGTGGACCATGTCCTGAAGGCTTTTTCCTGAATGTGCCATTTTTTTTAAGTGTGTGATAGGCGTTTGAAGAGATTCAATTCCTTGAGGCGACGATGCAATGTGCGGCGACTGATGCCGAGTTTCTTGGCGGCTTCACTGCGGTTTTGACGGCATTCCTCAAGCGCGCGAAGGATAAGCGAGGTCTCGGTGTCGCGCAAATTCAATCCGCCGGGAGTAGTGGGTGGGTGGTTTTGATCGAGTGCAGCGATTTTTGGCGCGCGGAGGGTCGCCGGCATGTCGCGCAAGGTGATTTGCGGGCCGCAGGCCATGACGACGCCGTGCTCCACCGCCGTCCGCAATTCGCGGACATTCCCGGGCCAATCGTATTCCAGCACCTTTTCCATCGCCTCTGGCGAGAGTGCGCGATGGGGTTTCCCGTTTTCGAGTGCGGTTTCCCGCAAAAAGGCGTCCACCAAAAGAGGGATGTCCACCTTGCGGTCGCGGAGAGGCGGCATGGTGATGGGAACCACATGCAGGCGGAAGAAAAGGTCGTCGCGGAATTTGCCCTCGGCAACAAGTTTGGAGAGATCCTTGTTGGTTGCGGCAATGAGGCGCACATCGGCCGTAAGCGTTTCCCCGCCCCCCACCCTTTCGAAGGTTCTTTCGCCGAGGACGCGGAGGATTTTGACCTGTGTGGTGAGGTCGATCTCGCCGATCTCATCGAGAAAAAGTGTGCCGCCCTTGGCTTGCTCGAATCGCCCGATGCGGCGCTCGAAGGCTCCGGTGAAGGCGCCTTTTTCGTGGCCGAAAAGCTCGCTGGCGAGCAACTCGGGCGTGAGTGAGGCGCAGTGGACGGCGACGAATTTCTCCTTCGCGCGGCGACTGAGTTCGTGGATGGCATGGGCAGCGAGTTCCTTGCCGGTGCCGCTCTCGCCTTGCACAAGCACAGTGGCGCGCGAAGGAGCAACCTGCTTGATGGTGTCGAAGACCTCCACCATTGCCGGTGATCGGCCGATCATACCATCCACGCGGAACTGGTTCTGGACCTTCGAGCGGAGTTCCTTGTTTTCACGGCTGGTGTTGCGCTCGCGGAGGGCGCGCTTGATAAGGATTTCGAGCCGGTCGATGTTCACCGGCTTCGTGACAAAGTCGTAAGCTCCGCGCTTCATCGCTTCGACAGCGGTATCCACCGAACCGTAGGCAGTCATCATGATGCAAATCGGCGGGTTCGCTTTTTTAACAATCCGCTCAATGAGAGACATGCCATCATCCCCGCCAAGCCGCAGGTCGGTGAGCACGACATCCACTGGCACGCTCTCCAGGGTGGTTAGGGCACCATCGGCATCCGGTGCGACATAAACCTCGAACTCGGCATCCAGCGCATTGCGGAGACCGTCACGGGTATTTTTTTCGTCATCAACAATGAGCAGCGTTGCGGACATCGCCACGAGTAGAAAGCAAACACGCCGCCGCATCAATCCTGCGCTCGAAGCCGGGGATTAAACAAAAGGCAAGATGGGGAAGTTTCGTTTAAGAACCGGCTCGACGGGCGCTTTGAGCCATTTCGATAAAACGGTCGCGTAAACGCTGCGGAAGTCGATGCCATGAATGATGTCGCCATCGTGCAATTGCGTCAGGCTGGGAGCGGTTCCGAAGATGCCCGGCTTCAGTTTTCCGCCAACAACGAAAAGTGGAGCGGCGGCGCCATGGTCTGTGCCACCGCTGGCATTTTCCTGAACCCGGCGGCCAAATTCACTGAAGCTCATCAGAAGGACACGATCAAAATTGCCTTGGGCCTTCAAATCCGCGCAAAAAGCGGAGAGCGAGGAGTCAAGTTCCGCCATGAGCCTTTCATGCGCGCCGACTTGGTTGCTGTGCGTGTCGTAGCCGCCTTGGGACACATAGTAAACCCGCGTGGGCATTCCCCCGCCGATGAGTCTGGCGACGAGATTGAGCGAGTCCGCAAGCCTGTTCGACGGATAGGAAGCTCCTGGCCGGGTGCGCTTGATGATCTCGGCCACCTTGTCGGAGCTCATGACTGCATTAAGGGAGGTTCGTTGGAGAAAATCCAGCGTATCACCGCTTGCATCCGCGTGCCCGGCGAGCATTCCAATGCTGCCCCCATCCATCTGCCCGGAATCGAAATCATTCACCGAACGAAAAAACTCGTCCGCCGCATTGCGGTCGGATGCGGCTTTGAGGTCGAACCGGAATTGCTCCGGCCGGGAGAATGATATCCCGCGAGGTTCTGGCGCGGCAAAAGCCTGAGGAGTCTGTGATCCGATACTGACGCCGATGGATGGGTCTTCGCCCTTGCAGCAGGAGTCGAAATAGCGGCCCATCCATCCATACTTTTCCGTAACATCAGTGTCGGACGCCGTTTGCCAAATCTCAGTCGAACGAAAATGCGAGCGGTTCGGATTCGGGTAGCCCACGCCTTGCACTATCCCAAGGTGTCCCTCGTCGTAGAGTGACTTGAGCCCCTCAAGTTTGGGGTTCAATCCGAAATGGTCGTTCAATCGCAGGGTCTTTCCCCCGGGGATCGCAATGGTCGGGCGGGCACGGAAGTAGGCATCATCGGCAAACGGCACGAGAGTGTTGAGCCCATCGTTGCCTCCGGCAAGTTGAAGCACGATGAGAATCGGGCTGTCCTTACCTGTGGCGGTCTGAATGGCGGAGTCGGCAGCCATGGCGTCCAGCGTGAAAAATGTGCGCTCCAGAAAAGCAGGAATAGTCCATGAGACGGCACCACCGAGAAGGGAGGTGCGAAGGAATTGTCTTCGGGTGTGGAGGGTGTGTTTCATGTCAGTTGGAAGTCCGGGGTGCTCATCAACAAATGAACGATGTCGCGGCGGACGGCGGGCGCATTTCCATTTTTCTCCAAATGGTGAAAAGTCTTTTCGCGCAACTCGGGGTTCATGGGACCTTGGAAGAGACGCCACGAGAGAAGGTCGCACGCCTGCTGCGGCGTTGCCGCAGCGGGAAGGATTTTTTCAATATCCGGCGCGGCGTCACCCCCTCCCCTCACGAGCGTGCCGGATAGGTTGTAACGTAAGAGCAGGGTGGAGGAGCTGATCCAAGCTCGGCCGCCATCCCATCCCTTCACATTCGGCGGAGCGAAGAGCACTTGGCCCAGTTGCTCCAATGTGCGGTGCACAACCTTGAAATCAGGCAGGGGTCGTTCGAGAACTTTGCAGGTCTGGATGATCCACTGGACGGGGCTCTTGATCTGACGCCGCCGGTATTTGGGAGCGTAGAACTCGCGGCTGAGAAAAATTCTTTCGAGAAAGTCTCCTGTTTGAAGACCAGAGGCGCGGTATTCAGAGGCCAAAACTTCGTTCAATGAAGCAGCGGGTTTTTCGCCGACATAGAAATTCCAAATTTTTGCCGAGATAAACTCCGCGCACTGCGGTCGGGATACAATCAGATCAACTGTCGCATCGCCATCGAACGCGCCGGTTTTGCCGAAGATTTTTTTCACGCCGGCGTCGTGGTTTTTCCGGCCGAAATGAAAAGCGCCGGTTTCGGGATTGATGCGGTAGCCGGTGAAGGCGCGGGCCGCCTCTTGAATATCCTCCTCGCTGTAATTTCCCTCGCCGAGGGTGAACAATTCCATGAGTTCGCGGGCGAAATTTTCATTCGGATGACCCGCCTTGCTTGAGTTCAGGTCAAGGTAGCGGATCATGGCGGGGTCTTTCGCCATCTCCTTGGCAAAAGGCGCAAAGGGGCCGAAGGCGCGAGCCCGCAGGGTTTGATTTTGTTGCAGAACAAGGAAGGGGTCGTTGACCTTCTGGATGCTTGTCGCCCAATGGCCATGCCAAAAAAGCACACACTTCTCGCGGGCCGGGTAGGGCGTGAAGGCCATGCGATGAATCCACCAGGCGCGGCTCTCCTGAGTTCGCTCCCTCGCCTGCATGTTCATGATTTTTCTCTTCTCCGCGACCTCTTCGGGCGTCATGGAGTCGTTTCCATGGCGCTGAAACTTCATCGGAGCGAACTCCGGAGCGGGAAAGAGATCCTCCTCCTCGCCTGCCGTCAAGAGACTGCGAACCGCTGCCGCATGCCCCATCGAATAGAGGCGCTGGATTTCCTCAGGCGAACCGCCGAACGCGGCGCGATTCAAAAGATGCGCGGCGGCAGCAAGAGTCCATTCGTGGGAGGGCAGCGGTGTGAGCATATGGGTTAAACACGCGACACCCAGCCAGAGTTGCGCTCGGATTTTGGAGGCGCTGTCAGCGTCGCCCGCCCCGGAAGCGTGGCGGAGGCAATGCGGCGGATGGGCCCCAGACCCGCCAGTCATTCCACTGCTGAACGGCGAGCGCGGCGTTTTCGGAGGCTACGGTGTTTTGATTGGCTATTTCCTGCTGAAGCTCGAGTTCGCGGTATTTCGAGTAGTCCGTCTGGTTTCCAATGTATGCGATGCTTTGATCCGGGCAGGCGTAGAAATAGTAGACCTCATCACCTTTGAGCTTGCGCTCGACTTTGTAGGGGCGCGCCGACTCAAGGGAGAGTTGGCGTTCGGGGGTGTTGGCTGGCAAAACTTTGAATCCAGCGGCCGCCAAAAGCCTCTCAGTATTGGAGCGATCAGCCTGCTCGATGGCTGCGCAACCGGAAAAAAGAAGAACGATCAGCGGGAGGAGGAATTTCACGAAGCATGAACATCGAACAAAATAGCGCCGACATAAGCAAAATAAATGCATTTCGATATCTCTACGCATGATTTCCGCCTTGAGTTTCCCTTTGACAAACGGAATAGTGAAGGCGCTTCCGACGCTATCATCTATGCAATACGGTTCCAGCGACCCATTTTATTTCGGTCCAAGGTCTGAATTCATCGCGTCACTCATGTTCTTTGCGGTGTGCGTTAAGCACACACTTGCGAGGGGGTGTGCATCGTCGGCAGCAGAACTGCCGTCCGCGCCGTTCCTGTGGAGAGGATTTCTCCGCGCGGCGGGTCGGCCACGCAACGCAATACTAGAAACCATGTCATCAGAATACTCACCCAGCGGAACACGCCGCTCGTCACGCCGAGGGTCCGGCCGACGCTCCGATCGCGGCAGCCGAACCGGCTCCACCAAGAACGAAAACAAACCCCAAGCCAAAAAATCGCTCTTCGCACGCATCCTCGGATTCCTGACCGGAAAACCTGAGGAAACAAAAAGACCTGCCCGCGAGGAACGCCAAACCCGCACTACCGAAAGCGCCTCCTCCGAGCGCCCTGCCCGCGAGCGCCAGAGCCGCAGCGAGCGCCCGACCGGCATGCGCACACCCGAGGTGGTCGAAGTCACTTCGCCCCGCCTCTATGTCGGCAACCTCTCGTTCGACGCTGGCGAAAGCGATCTCTTCGACCTCTTCAACGGGGTCGGATCAGTGCAGAATGTCGAAATCGTTGTGAATCGCCACAACATGCGCTCCAAGGGATTTGCCTTTGTGCAAATGCAGTCGGTGGATGAAGCAAAACGCGCTGTCTCAGATCTCCACGACAAGGAGTTCATGGGACGCAAACTCGTGGTGAGCGGAGCCAAGGCTCTTGAGGAGCGCCGCTCCGAACGCACCGCCGCCCCGGCCGCTGAGTAACACACAAACATCCTTCGCCAAGGGGCCCCGTCCGATCATCGTGACGGGGCCCACAGGCGCGGGAAAATCCGCTCTCGCCGTCGCGCTGGCGCTCCACCTCGGAGGAGAAATCGTAGGAGCGGATGCTTTTCAAATTTACGCCGGACTGCCGATCCTCACGGCCCAGGCCACGCCGGCGCAGCGCGCGCTGGTTCCCCACCACTTGGTGGGTTTTTTAGATCTCAAGCAAGGGTTCGATGCTGCCATCTATGCAGAAGAGGCTTGGCGCTGCATCCGAGATATCCAATTGCGCGGCCGTGTGCCAATTTTAACCGGAGGAACAGGCCTCTACCTGAAAGCCCTCACACACGGCTTGGCGGAAATCCCCAAGACCGATCCTGCCTTTCGCGCCCGCATCGCGGCCATGCCTCTCGAAAATGTGCTGGCGCAGTTGTCTGAGAAAGACCCGGCGGCATCTGCTACGATTGATACTCAAAATCCCGTGAGAGTCTGCCGCGCTCTCGAAATCGTGCTGCTCACCGGTCGGCCCTTGGCAGAATCCCGAAGTGCTTGGAGCGAGGACAAGGGCCTCTTTCGAGGCCTTGTGCTCACGCGGGATCGCGAGGATCTGCGCTGCCGCATCGCCGCGAATGTTGAGTCCATGTTTCTTTCCGGCATGGTTGAGGAAGTCCGTGCCGCCTCTCATGCGGGAGAGGGCGCACGCCGCGCCATCGGCTTTCAAGAAATTCAACAACTCATCCGGGGCGAGATCAGCGAAGGAGACTGCAAGGCTGCCATGGTGATGGCGACCCAACGCTACGCGAAACGCCAATTGACCTGGGGACGCACCCAATTTACTTTTCCCACGCTGAATTTAAGCGAATTGCCCTCTCCCGAGGCCGCACTTTCAGCCGCCCTCGCCATATTGAATTCCCACGCCCCATGCCTCCCGAAACAACTCTTCAACAACGGCCGTGCCGATTCTGGCAGGGCGCGTGGGGGTTGATTTTTTGCCTTTTCCTAGCCGGATGCCAGACCCGCATGGTCATTGACACATCTCCCGATGGAAGAGAGGCGCAGGTTTTTTCCGGCACACCAACTTTGGTGGAGTATGGAAT
This sequence comes from Spartobacteria bacterium, assembly GCA_947487745.1. Taxonomy (GTDB): domain Bacteria; phylum Verrucomicrobiota; class Verrucomicrobiia; order Chthoniobacterales; family Terrimicrobiaceae; genus UBA967. Next base: position 11,146 of record CANKXQ010000001.1, read on the forward strand.
GGCCTCGTGGTATGGAGGGCGTTGGATTGGACGCTTGACGGCGAATGGTGAGACCTACCGTGCCGGGGATTTCACGGCGGCACATAAGAAACTGCCATTCAACACCCGCGTTCGGGTTATCGATTTGAAAACCGGCAATGCGATCATCGTTCGGGTCAACAATCGCGGTCCTTATATCAAGGGTCGCATCATTGACCTCAGTGTCGCCGCCGCAAAAAAACTGGGCACCTACGACCGCGGCATCGCAAAAGTCCGAATCGAAGCCCTGCGAGAAATTCCGCTGCTCACGAAGTCCAATGTGCGAGCTATCAATCCACCAAAACCTCCAGGCGTAAAGCCGGCACCGCCCGCTCCACAAACAGAACAGAGGCCGGAATTTTTGAAAAAAAACTAACCCGGAGCCAAAGGATGGGCAATCTCAGGCAAGACGCCACTTTCCTCGATTTCGACTTCGCGCTCCATACCGAGAAGCTCGAGGAGAACTTTCACACGGGCTTGGGCAGGTAGAACCTGAGTGACGATGGCGCGAATTCCGCTGAAGGCCCCCTTGAGAACCTGCACCTCACTACCAACCTCGATCTGTGTGCGGATTTCCACCGTTTCCGCATCCACCACAACCTCACGCAAGGCTTTGATAATATCCTCCCCGACCACTGCGGCGATTCCTCCAAACTTAACGATATGGGAAACGCCATGGCATGCCCCTAAATGCCGATGCTGATTTCGGTAGTTGAAGCGCGCAAACAAGTAACCCGGGAACATCGCTTCCGTGACACGAACCCTACCGCTCCGCCGCGCACGCTCAAAGTGAAGCATCGGACAAAAAACTTCCGCGGCAATATCCCTCAGAATACTCCGCTTAGCCGTGGATTCCTGACGAGGCTTACATTTGATGCAAAACCACTGTAGCTCTTCACTTTCGAAATCGTTCATTGAAGAGTTGCCTTATGACTTACCAAAAACTTTGAGGAACTTCGATCCTATCGCCAGGTTTAAGGCGAATATCCTTCTCCGGGTCTTTACGAACATCCCTGACATTAACTATGGTTACCTTGCCATCACGGAGGAGCCGAACTTTTTTCTGGTCAGCGAATTCAGTAAACCCCCCTGAAGCACTTATCGCACCCAGCAAGGTTAGATCCGCCGTAAATGGAACCCGTTGAGGAGCTTTAACTTCCCCTCCAGTATTCACAAAACGCGCCGTGTTTGGAATAGTAAGTGTGATGGATGGATTTGTATAAATTTGTTGAGAGCGATATGCATTCTCTATAGCTCTCTGAAGCTCAGATTGCGTGGTTTGGTCGGCTCGGATTTTCCCAATATGAGGAAGATTTACATAACCATCTCCATCAATTGCATATGGACCAGTAACCTGCTGCACTTCCTCAGGAGGCACTCCACCAATGCGCAACTCAATCGTATCTCCAGACCTCAACAGAGCATCCTGAGCTAAAACCAAATGTGGTATAAAAACAAGAGGCAAAAGGAGCAGTTTTAGAACAATTTTAATATTCACTATTTTTATCTTTTGTTTTTACAGGTTGAACCCCTTGAACGGAATCAATATTCGATTCCGTCTGTTTTTTTTGCGGATTTGCAACCGGTTTATGATAATAATTGTAGTAGCTTGTATAGTATTCGTAAGATTGGTCGTGGCGAACATCCACATTGTTGAGAACAACGCCAAGCGTTTTACCTCCCACGTTATCAATAGCCGACTTAACTCGCTGGAGCATACTCTTGGGGAACCTGCGGTGCTGAACGACAATGATTGTAAGATCAACCCCACTCGAGAGCACAGAAGCATCACTGACTCCCAAGATTGGAGGCGAATCGAAGAAGACGATATCAAAGCGACTTTTTGCGTCTTGAATCATATCTAGCATACGCTGGGAGTTCAAGATACCAACGGCATCACTTGGGATCAATCCACTGGGAAGAAAATAGAGATTGTCAAGCTTGGTTTGCTTTACCACATCCTCCAATTCATAATTTTTTGTTAAATAATCACTGAGTCCGACCTTATTCTCAAATCCCAATATTCTGTGCTGCGAAGGTCTGCGCAGATCGGCGTCCACCAGAAGGGTTGTGTATCCCCCCTTGGCAAATGTATAAGCTAAATTATTGAGTGTTGTGGATTTACCTTCGCCAGGCCCACCACTCACGATTGTGATCGAACTTGCAGATGGTGATTTGCGGTTGAATTCAATATTCGTGCGCATAATGCGGTAGGCCTCAGAATCGGGATTGTCATCCTCGCAATTGATCAGGAGATTTATGTTCTTTGGAATAACCGCCAATACAGGCACTTTAAGAAGAGACTCAACCTCTTCCAGTGTCTTCACACTTGTATCCAGATACTCAATGAAAAAAGCCAAGCCTACGCCGAAACCCAAACCGACAACGATTCCAAGAATCATGTTTAGCAAAACCCGAGGGCGCGAAGGAAAATCAGCCGGTTCCGCTCGCTCCCAGATCACAGCCGGGTCTTGTGGCATCGTCCGCTGCATCGTTTCGGTGGAAAGTCGCATCTCGGCTGCCTCTAAAATTCGCTTAGCCTGAATGTAATTATTTTTGGCCTCGTAATATCCCGAGGCTCGAGTTTTTGATGCCTGCTGCTTGTTTTGAGATTCTCTCAACCGCTCATCCAATTCCTTAATAGATTCTTCACCGATTCGAATGTTGGCCTCCATACTGGCACGCAAAGAGGCAATCTGTGATACCAACTGCTTGGACATCACATCTTTTTTAGCACGCATGGATTTGACAGTCGGATGATTGCTGCCCAGCCCACTATTCAGCAAACGGGCTTCTTCGGAAGCGACCTCTTGATACTGTGGAAGCATCTGTATGATAGTCGGATCCTGAACATCCAGCGTGCTTATGCTGCGCATGATTTGATCATCGGTCAGCTTGCTGATTTGCTCATATTTAGCCCGGAGTGTTGAAACACGAAGGCGCTCGCTGCTGACTTGCTGCTCGACGGAAAGCAAAACCTCGTTTGCAGCCTGCATGGGGTCCACGACGCTGTCAGGGTTGAGATCTTGGATTTCATTTTCAAGGCGAATACGCTGGGCCTCCGCACGGAGTTCGTCAACTCGGCGACTCTGTTTGGCCACTTCGTCCTTCAATTGAATAAGCGAACGATTGACAGTGCCTTGCTGCTCGCCGATCCGGCGGCGCTGATACTCTTCGGCGATGCGGTTGGCGATTTCCGAAGCCTCGTTTTTATCTTGGTCCAAGACACTAATTTGAATAAGTTCAGTATTCCGAATTTCCCGAACATCAATCATTTTTCGAAGACGGAACAAGGTTTGTTCTCTTCCGACAACACCATAGAGTTTTTTCCACTTTTGCTCGAGGCCGAGCGCTTCGATAACTGGATAGAGAATTTCTTTACGCTGAATAATCTCAAATTGCGTTGTGATAAAACGGGGGTCAAATCCCCCACCACCCCCACGATCATCAAATACCTTTAGGTAGGTGTCATTCTGGTTGATCTGCATCGTGACACTGGATTCGTATTGCTTCGGAAGAAAATAGGTCACCACACCCGTGGTGATGACAACAAGCAGAAATACGAGAACAATAAGCGGAAGACGTATTCGAATGACGCGCCAGTAGTCGAGGAAGTGGAGTTGAAGTTCGTTGGATTCTTCCTTATTCATTTTTGATAATGTCTATGTAGGCACATTGTTTGCAAGCGGGCAAACAGTATAGAGCCTAACCCATAGTCGGCAAACCAAAGCGCGAGGCCGACCAGAACGCCCACTTTAGAATTAAGATATTTAATACAAATATGTAGTAAATCCTCAGCTGTTAGAACTGCATGTTGGCCCCGACGAAGACCACATTGCGTTGGTAGCTGAGTTGCTCTGACTCGGGAGCCATATCGATAGTGTAGGTATATCCCCCTTGAAGCATTAAGTTCTTCGTAATCTTGAAATTTGCACCAACTGAAAATTCAATGACATTTTCATAAAAATCAGAATTCGGGTCCTGTTTGTCGAACTCATTGTAGAAGTTATTCTGGTAGTTTAAACCGCCTTGGAATGACAACTTCGGGGTAATACCTTGGATGGCGTTGAAACCGATACGAAATGTTTCGCGCGTGGCGGCACCATTTAAACCGGAAGCCTCGGTGCCATAGCGAAGATTGAGGCCTATACTTGAATTTCTCTGGTATTCATAAATACCATTGGCCTCGGCATATGGTCCAAAATATTCGGGATTGTTATTATCTGAATTGTAGAATCTCAACTCGGCACCACCGCGTCCGTTGAGCTTGAATTTGGGACTGAAAACCTGATCAAAACCCGCGAGAAAAAATTGCCCGAAATTGTCCAATGGTGCACTGTAGTAAGTCACCGGATTGACTCGATATTCCAAGACAGCTGTCGATTTTGGGAGAACCAACCAGCGGAAAGATTGACCTATAGTTTGCTCGATACGACCTTGACTGTCGTTCAGCGACTCTTCGACATAGAAGAAAGGAGTGAAGTTGTATTTCGTATCCGTGGAGAATTTTTCAGACCATTGGTAAGCTCCGGCAATCGTCGTCGAAGAAAAGAAATAGTCGCCGTTGTTTCGCGCACTTGTTCCAGCAATTTCCAAGTCCGGTTGGGCAAGGTAGGCTGTGTTCGTGGAAAAATTAAGCGTGAGACGCTGATTGAGTTTGTAGCTGCCTTGTAGGTTCAAAGCACCAGTGTAATCGAACTTGTTACCAGGCCGAGTGTAATAGTAAGTAACTCCACCATTCAGGGCTGCGGAGAGTTGTAAACGCGAGCTCTCGGCTGTGTAAGTGACACCGCCAGCCACATTGGTGTAGAAACTCTCCGAACGATTCGTTTCTGTGGTAAAGAGGTTGTCATCGTAACCTTCTCGGATAGCAAACGCAAAATCAAATGGTTTATCCTCAAAAATACCCTCGGAGATTTTTTCTTCCGGCACTTCAAGCGCGGCCGCGTTGTCATCAATCGGGGTTCCCAATTCCTGCGGGAAGTCGGCTGGGGCTGGAGCACCATAAAAATCCTCGGAAGGTTGCTGGCCAAACGAGCAAATCGAACAGCTGGCCAAGACGATTGCAAAAGGCAGTGATCTTTTTAGCATTTTAAAAAATGATGAAGTTGGACAACCCGAAGAGATTTGATAAATAAAAGGTTAATTCGAAGCTTGAGGAGCACGAGGAGGATTGCCGCTTCCACCCGTGCCGCTTCCCGTAGATCCTGGGAGGCTCTGTCCAGCGGTCGTTGTGCCTTGATCGCCTGTATTCACTGGCTGACCAGCAGCTGGTGCAGGGTTCTGCGCTCCAGTTTGGGCCGCTGCGGCCACAGCGGCGGCATCAGCTGAAGGAACTGCAGCGACAACAGCTGCCGATATGGCGGTCGAAGCTGCAGGAACCGCGGAAGAAACACTCTGGGCAATAGCGACGGCGGCAGCGGGAACGGCGGCCGAGACGCTGGCCGCAATTTGCGGAGCAGAAGCAGGCGCGGCTTTTGCCACTGCTGCTGCGACGGCGGCAGCTTGGGCGGGTGCCGCTGTGGCCACTGCGGATGCAATAGCTACAGCCTGTGCGGGCGCTGCGATGGACACCGCAGAGGCGACTGCTGCGGCTTGTGCAGGGGCAGCGGTTGCTGCGCTGGCAGCAATCTGGGCGGAGAGAGCGGGAGCGAATGCCGTTGCTGCGGCGGCAATGGCTGCGGCCTGCTCCGGATTCGCCTTGCTCAGGGCAGAGACTGCAGCGACAAGAGCCTGAGTATCTCCGTTGTTGCCATGTGCTTTTGCAAGGGCCTGAACAGCGGCAGTAACTTGGGCAGGCGTGAGGTTGTTTTTACTTGCGATGGCCATAGCTGCTTGGCGTTGACCTCCGGAGTTCTGCGCGATCGAGAGTGACGCTGAGCTCAGAAGCACAAATAAAACAGCAGGAAATAGGGTGGGGTATAGTTTCATGGGATTTGATATTCGTCTCTCATCTTAATCGAGGCATTATTCATGGCAAGGAATTTCTCACTGGAAATGTTACAAATCCGTAACACTTCTTAGTATTATTATAAATTGCAGCTCACAAGCTCAAGGAGAAAGGAATTTTTGCCTTGCGAGGATTAAAGCATCCCTTCGCCCTGCTGAGAATGTCGAGGAGGGAAGGTGAAGAGCTAAATTATACACATCAATTGCTTGGTCTACCTGTCCCGAAAGTTCAAGGTGAAGGCCATAAAATTCATAGGGCGTCGAATAGTATGGGGCCCGCGCAATCGCGGCGCGATAGAGCGGTGCAGCTTGCGAAAAATTACCGAGGTTGTCGAGCGCATGAGCCGCGTTTATCAAGTGCCAAGCATCACCGGACTCAAGCAGGCTTGCCATCTCCGACAACTCCACAGAGCGCTCCAGAAAGCGGCGCCGTTCCGCTTCCGGAATTTCTATTTGCTTGCCGAGAGTGAGGGCGGCCCGGCCTCCCGCAGCAGCCAGCGCGCTATGATTCGGTCGAGCAACCAAACCAGCCTCAGCCAACTCCAGCGCGGCCTTGTAATCTGCCTGATCCGAGGCTCGATCAGACCGAATCCATAAAAGCTCCGCCTTGCTACTATTCCAACAAGACCATCCAACCCAAGCCGACACAACAAGCACACTTGCAGAGACAAAGCGTCCAGCCAACGCTGCTATGGGACCCGATGCCATCCGGCCCCCGGGTGAGGCCAGAATGGCTAATGAGACAGAAACCAAGAGAGCATTCGCTGGCACTTGCAGGTTAAAATCAAAAAGAGAATGAACTGAAAAAGCAGCCAGCGAGGACACGGCCCCCATTTGAATGGCTGCCTTCAAACTCACGGGGGAATCACCAATGATTATTCTCCGGCGAAGATCGATAACGAGCGACCTCCACCCTGATGAGAGATGAAGAATCAACACGCAAAAGCCCACCCCGGCTCCGATCAAGCCAATCTCCGCCAGAGCCTGCACCCAGTCGTTGTGGGCAAAGACATCATCCAACGCATCCGCACGGAATCTGAATTGGCGTGCATAGTTCGTGAAAGTGCCAAGACCAGTTCCCCAAAGCGGATCGGTCTGCCATTGCCGGAATCCCGTTTTCCAGACGCTCGTGCGGTAGTGCTCTTCGCTTGCCTTGAGAATCCGGTATTGCGCGAGGTCGCTGGACTCGTAAACCTGCCAGACCGCTCCCAGCGTGACCAAGAACGCCAATGCCACCAAGCCGAACATCCTCCCCCGGCTTCCCCAAGCTCCAAGCAGGACCCCACGGGCACTCAGGATGAGAAAGACACTCAAAGCGGCCACTGCTCCAATCAACCCACCGCGACTCTGGGTCAGAATGCCTGCGCCAAAGAACATCGCTGCTCCATAGAGCAGTAGGACGCGTGGCCACAGACCGAGCCTGCCCCAGACACCCAGCGACAGGGCAAACGCCCCTGCGAAGTTCAAGAGCCATGCGAGATGATTGGCATTGTAATAAAATCCCCTTGCCCGGAAGGCATGGCCCTCCATGCGCTCCGGACAGAGTTCTGTGATCCAGCCGAGATGGGGCTGCGCATCGGGGAACATGTATTGAAAAATCCCGAAAGCTGCTTGCACAAAAGATCCGAGAAGAAGGATCGAAAGAAGGGCGAGCCTTGGACCGGTGCCGGTAATAAAAAAAACGAGCAGGCCGTAGACAATCCAGCACGCCAGAACCAGACGCAGCAGAGCTTCAGGCAACCAAAGACCGGCTTGGCCCACGAGTGGAATAGCAATCCAAGCAACAAGTGCGCCTGAAAAGAAAACGCAGGCCCAGCGCGGCGCGGCAAACTCTCTTCGCGGGATTTGCCACGCACATGACAACCCAGCCAGACAAAGCACGGCATACGCCGGGAGGGGCAGGAAGGGATAAGATCCCCGCCCCACAAAATACTGGGCAACCAGAAGCGCAAGACCGCAGAAGATGGCTGTGAGATAATTCACCGCGCACATCCATAAACCAGAACACCTCGATGCAGAAACAGTGATTTCAGACTTGGGCAGAGTTTTTTTTGAATCGTCATCACCCTCCGGCACGTAGAAGCTCGCCACATGCATCCAATGACCATTCCAACACAAGCCGCACGCCGCGTTTTTCCGCCATTTCGACTCGCAAACCTCCTTCGAAGCACATTTGAACCAAGAAGCGGACAGAAAATTTGCGTTCTGATCGACCTCCCGGATGCATCGCACATCAAGGACTTCACTTTTTTGCAAAACCCAGAACTCACGATTCAAAAAAACGCCGTAAAGTTCTTCTTCGAGCCGCTCCGCAACGGAACACTGGCCGAACTCGGTCTCGGTGGCGGCGAAATGTATGCCTACAAAATCACAGGCGGCAGCAACCTCGACCTCCCAGACGACGCCTACACACCCGAGGGCCGTATGGTCAGTCTGGAAAAGGATGTATACCCGCACTACAACATCATTCTCTGCATCTCGACCTATTCCGCCACGGCACCGCTCACCGCATTTGCCAAACAATACGGCTTCCGGGGCGCCACGCTTCACGGGGTCAACCAAACCATCCTCCGCACAGGTCTCGCGGTGAGTTACGACGATGTAAGCGTTGATGCCGAAAAAATGCGCCTCGGCATGACAAACGCGGATTGGGTGGAGATCGATTTTCTCTTCAATGGAAAAACCCACACGCTCCGGCTCGAACTCGGAGGCCAAGAGGCACAGAAAAGCCACGGCCTCTGTCGCGGCGACGAGCCGGATGTCGCGAACCTCCCAGCCGGCGAGATTTACTATGTTCCGACCGGCGCTTCCGGGGAGTTCCCCATGCGCTACGAGGACGGCACGATCGGCCTCATGCATGTCGCCGGAGGCCGCATCCAGAAAGCCGAACTCCTCAGCGGCGATGCCTCGGTTGTCGAAGCCCACAACAAAAAACTCGTCTCCGATCCCGTCACTGGAGAACTCGGCGAACTCGGCTTCGGCACACAAGTCCTCCCCGTTTCAGGCCGTGACATTCAGGATGAAAAAATCCGTGGAACCATCCATGTGGCAACAGGGCGCAGTGATCATCTGGGCGGCTCGCTGACACCCGACAAATTCGCGGAGCACCTCAACGCCACACATGACGATATCCTTTTCGCACCGCACAAAACACCGGAAATCTTAGTCACCCAAGCCCGCATGCACCGAAAAGGGCAGACTGTCGTTCTCATCGAGAACTTCGAACCCTCCGCCTACATCAACAGCCTGCTCGCCTGAGCAGGTTGACGGATCAACTGTTTTTCAAAAACCAGTCGTAGGCATCGCGAATGCCGTCCTTCAAGCCGATGCGCGGCTTCCAGCCAAGAGCAAGAAGCCGGCCCACATGCATGAGTTTACGAGGCGTTCCATCCGGTTTCGAGGAGTCAAAAACAAGAGACCCCTCGAAGCCGAGCACCTCGCAGACGGTCTCTGCGAGTTCCCGGATCGAGACATCCTCGCCACAGCCTATGTTCACAATCTCGGGCGAGTCGTAGTTTTCGAGTAGGAAAAAACAGGCGTCCGCGAGGTCGTCGACATGCAGAAACTCACGGCGCGGCGTGCCACTGCCCCACACCGACACCTCTTGCACACCGTCCTTCTTGGCCTCATGCACCTTGCGGATGAGCGCGGGGAGAACATGGGAGGTATGGAGGTCAAAATTGTCATTTGGCCCATAAAGATTCGTCGGCATTCCGGAGATGAAATTTTTTCCATACTCGCGGGCATAAGCCTGGCAGAGCTTGATGCCGGCGATCTTTGCGACCGCATACGCATCGTTCGTTGGTTCAAGCGGGCCGGTCAACAAGGCATCCTCCGTGAGGGGTTGGGGCGCGAGCTTGGGATAAATGCAGGAGCTACCGAGGAAGAGGAGCTTCGTCACACCAAAGTCCGCTGCCGCCTGAATGACATTGTTCTGGATCGTGAGGTTCTCGATGAGGAATTCCACAGGCTTCTCGAAATTTGCAGCGATGCCCCCCACCCTCGCGGCGGCATCCACCACATAGTATGGACGCTCAGATTTGAAGAAAGCACGCACGGCAGAGCGATCCATAAGGTCGAGTTCCTGCCGTGTGCGAGTGAGAATATCTTCAAAGCCTGCCTGCTGAAACCGCCTGACAACGGCGCTGCCGACCATGCCACGATGCCCCGCCACAAAAATCTTCGCCGCTTTTTCCATACGGCATTTTTAGCGAATTCCACCCCGCGCGCAAGACGGTATCAGCCTGCGCGCAGACCGGCTTCCAGCGTGGGATGCCGAAATACATAGCCCAGGCTCTCCGCCACTGCCGGTCGCACACACACGCTGTCGAGCATGATATGCGACAACTCGCCGAGTGCGATTTTGAGAGCACAGGAAGGCGCGGGCAGAATCGCAGGACGCCGCACCACGCGCGCCAGCGTCCGCGTGAACTCGGCATTCCGCACCGGTTGCGGATTCACGGCATTCACCGCACCGCTCACCGATTGGTTTTCCATCGCCCAGAGAATCATCCCGGCGACATCGTCCACATGGATACAACTCATCCACTGCCGCCCATTGCCAAGATTTCCTCCCAAACCGAGTTGAAAAACCGGACGCACCAGACCCATCGCGCCGCCCGGGCCTGTCACGAATCCAATACGAAGCCGCACCACGCGGCATCCGAGCGCCTCGGCAGGCAGCGCCGCAGCCTCCCAAGCCTGACACACCTCTGCCAGAAAACCGCTTCCCGCCGCAGCCGATTCATCGACCTCGCGCTCCCCCGTGTCACCGTAGAATCCAATCGCCGAGGCGTTCACCAGCACGCCAACGCCCGAGTGAAGACTACCGACCACCTGACGCGTCGCATCCACACGGCTGCGCAGGATTTTTTCCTTCTTCGACGCCGTCCACAGTCCCAAAATCGGCTCGCCCGCGAGGTTCACCACAGCATCCAAGCCCGAAAAATCGAGACCACCGCGCGCCTCGATCCTGCGAAACCCGGCCCGCGCGCTTCGCGAAAACCGCACCACGCCATGCCCTGCCGCCTCGGCCATGC
>CANKXQ010000002.1 GCA_947487745.1 Spartobacteria bacterium
CATGGAGATGTCTTTGAAATCCCCGGTGGCGGTGTGCGTCTGGCCTCGACGGCTCTCACGCCTAACCAGATATTTCGTTTCGGGCGCAGTTGCTACGGATTTCAATTCCATCTGGAAATGACACCCACGCTCTTTGAAGAGTTGGTCTGCGATTCGCCTGAATATCTGATCGATTCGGGTGTTGATCCAGAGGACTTGATCTTTCAGGCCCGAGAAGTTTTGCCTCAACTTGAAAAACACGCCCGCGCCGCATTCAAAAAGTGGGCGGAGTTTTTATAGGTTTGGCTTCTCAAGCGCCTGCAGTGCGGCGGACTGAAACTCCAGCCAACGCGGGAAGTCGGGATTCGCAGCGTGCAAAATGTGTCTCAGGAGGCTCCTCCACTCCAGGGTGGCCCGCTCGATGTCGCCGCGCCGAATTGAGTCCGTCTCGCCTTGCAAGGCGCGCATTCCGCCGCTGCGGTGCAAACTCAACGCCTCGCAAGTTCCCTCGCCGAAGCCCGGACACAAGCCTCCCTCAAGATAGCCTTCATGATCGACATGTCCGTAAACCTCGCGCGCCGCGCTTGCGAGGCTCAGGCTCGGCCCATCCGCAAAATCCCCAAAGCGCGGCCCGCCTCTGAGGTTTGCCAGATGCGAGACAATGTCCTCAACGGGGTAGGAGAAATCCTCCAACGCCGCTGCGATCATGAGACCCTCGCCCCCTTGAAAGCGGCTGAAGAGCCGGCCTCGCGGAGTTGGCGAGCCTGACTCGTCCACAAGCCCCAGTTTGCTCCATGCATGTGCGGGCGATCCCGGAGCGGGATTGAAGACCGCAGAGTTTCCAACTTCGCCCAAGGAACTCACGCGCCGCCGGGGAGGATCCAGCAGGGCGGTGCCATCAGGCATCACGACCGCATTGATGGGAACGCCTGCCAGCGAGAGGCGAGCCATCAGATTCGGACCGTGCAGGGCGGTGGAGTGGAACTGGCCGGGCGACCAGTTGTTTTCCAGAAGCGGGATGATATCGCGAATCAGCTCCGCTTCGGAAAATGTCTCGGATTTGCCCAAGCCAAGCAATTTCTGAATCCAAGGCAGCGGCTGAAAATGTGTGCCGGAGGAGCGCGCAACCGGCACTTCCTTTCCATAGGCAAAGCCGGTTTGATCCCCGATCTTGCAAGCTCTGCCATGCGACAGCGCTTCGAGACTGCGAGGGGCTCGCAGGGCGGGAATCCATCGTGCTTTGTTGAGACAAAGGCACTCGCCAAGGAGGCGCTTTTCCTCTTTCGCGGTTTTCAGGAAATGCCAGGAATTATCCGGCCCGAGAAACTCCACTCTGGTTGGTCCGTGCCGCTCGCTTGATTTTGATGGCACCAAGGCGCTCGCCAAATCGGGAGCGATTTTCTGGCGGCTGAAGAGCCTCTCGCAGACGAGGGATGCGCGTGCAAGCGGACTTGTGCCGTCGTCGGCGCCCGCCTCCATGACGCGCAGCAAAGTTGGCCAATCCATTTGGTTCACGCGCCGCAGTTGTCGAGGCGAGGCGTCGGGAAGTCCCGGGAGATTCGGTGCGGTGATCACAAAACCCCGCTCATCAAGCCCCCTCCGCCCGGCCCGGCCAAACATCTGGAGCAACTCATCGGAGCGGAGCGTGCGCTGGAACCGCGCGTCCCCGTAACTGGTCGAGGTGACTATCACGGATCGAACCGAAAAGTTGATTCCCGCTGCAAGGCCTGTGGTGGCGACGATGACATGGAGTTTTCCAGCCTTTCCTAAGGGTTCGATCCAGTCTGCTCGGGCGGAGTAGGGGAGTCCGCTGTGATGGAATGCCACGCGGTGCTGCAACAATCTAGCAAGATCCCTCCCAAGCAGGTTTTGATCCTCCGGCGTCATGCGAACCGGGCTGTCTGCAGGCAACGCGGCCGCAATTTGTGTGGCCATTTTTTCCGCATCGCGGCGGCGTGGCGCAAAAAGCAGAAGTGGCGTCAATCCCGCTTGGAGCGCGGCCACTGCAACGCGTGGCCAGAAACCATGCACCGAGTCCGGGACGCGCGGGAGGTTCTCGACAGGAAATTCGTCCAGCGGAACCGGGCGCTCCCGGACTTGGATCAACTGCACACGCCTCCCGAGTCTTCTCAACCACTCCGCAATATCCGAGGGATTCCTCACGCTTCCACTCAAGAGCAGTAGACGCGTTGAGGGCGCAGGAAGGGCCATGGCCATCTCGTAATTCAGTCCCCGCTGCGCGTCGGCAAGCATCTGGTATTCGTCCAGAATGAGAAATCCCGGGGAGTTTCCGCTGAGAATGCGCTCGCGCTGGGTTTCCAGCGTTGCCACCAGCACGGGGGCTTGAAGGTTCTCAGCGATATCGCCTGTAGCTATGCCGACATTCCATCCGAGGAATTTCCACTCGCGCCATTTGTCGTTCGCCAGGGCACGGGTTGGAACTGTGTAGACGGCCTGTCCGAGGCGCGCGGCTTCTGGTGTTTTCAGAAAAAGCTCAAAGACCCGCGTCTTGCCCGCACCAGTCGGGGCATCAATGATCACATCCGCACCACTCTTCAAGTGACGCACCGCATCCTGCTGCCAGAGATCCGGCAAATTCAAGGGAGCGAATGGAACCTGGAAAGCGGGGGAGTTCAAAATCAGCGAACCTCAGGCTGGGACGGAGCAGATTGTTTGAAGCCGGCAGGCGGCTCCGGGCGTGCTCCGACGCGGATGAGTTCGATTTCTTCCTCGCGGTGCTTCCCGAGATTTATCGCCGAGGCGCTTTGTAACCAGAGCGTCATTTTATCGAGCGAAGGAAGCCGCGAGGGAGTTCGGTTTTCGTTCAGGAGTCGCGCTCCCGTGGCATCGATCGCCACAGGGTCTTTACTCATGAAGATCGAGTGATGGTCCACGAGAAAACCGGGATTGGGGAAAGGTCCACCGGCATACTGCAGCACAAGGGCGTCAAGAATGGTGAGAACGACTTTTCCGTGAATCACGGCGTCCGCGTAGATTTCCGCGAGGTAGGGGTCGCCGAAATCCGGCGAGCGTGTGAATCGCCGCCAGTTGTCGAGATTCGGGAGGGTCATATTGGCCAACGCCCCGTTCACTCCAGTGAGAAAACTATCGGTGAGGGAGGGGACATTAATGACCTTGTCCACTTCCTGACTCAGAACCTTGGCATAATAGCTCGTGCTGCTGAGTTGCTCTCCACCGCTGAGCATGTCTTCCATTCGCGAACCGGCGCGGTCGCCAAAAGCGCTGTCTCCCCAGATCAGGCGGCCTATGACGGGTGCGGTGACTTGTGATTTTTTGTCGTAGCCTACGGCGGTATCGACCCACCTCAAGCGGTAGAGTGGGTCATTCCGCGAGTAACCTGCGGCAAGAAGGTCATCAAGGTTGCGATCCCAGACAATGATGTTCGACGGCTGAACGCCTGCCGAAATGAGCCCCGTGGCTATGGCTTTGACCACGGCTGGATGCGTTCCGCTCACAGCGCCGCCAGAGGCCGCGACTTTGATGCCTACGCGGTCGCTTGCCTTAACGAGAGAGGCCCAGGCCGCAGCCGGGTTGGGTTTGCCAGTGGTGGCACAAACCAGGTTGTCCACCATGCGCCGGACGACGGCAGGATTCGGAGTGCGGCGTTGCGCAAGGGATGATGTTTCCATCGCATAAAACACCTTCGCCTTTTCGGTCTGCTGTGCGCTGGCCGGGCCTGCCAACAGCGAGACGAGGAAGAGAATTATTAAAGTGGATTTTAAAAAGCTCACCGATGGGTTTTGATATAGCGCTCAAGGTGAACATCGAAACCTCCCAGGTCGATGCGCTGTTTCATGTCGAGTTCGAGCCGGGCGTATGATGGGCGGATGGAGAGCGGATTTGCAAAAACAAGAACGCCTCCCGGTTGGAGGACTCTCGCGGAAGTCTCCAGCAGATCGGCAATGAGTCCGGCGAGGTTGGGAATGGGGACCCGGCGACCCATGGGAGGATTTGTGATGATCTGGCTTATCGAGTTTGATGCCAGGTCGGCTTCCCGGAAATCCCCATGGAAAAAATCCGCCTCCACGCGAAGGGCAGCCGCCTCAAGGTTGGACTTGGCGATATCAATCGCAGCGGCGCTCCGGTCCGAGCCCAGTAGCTTCCGCGCGCCTCCCAGCAGACCGCGTTCGATCAATTCCAAGCCCGATCCGCAAAAAGGATCCCAGACGACATCATTGCCTGAATTCCCCGCCAGTCGGGCCATGCATGCCGCAAGTGGTGGATGCGATGCGGCGGGAACATCAAGCCGGCGGTAGGAAAAACGGGGGTCTGGCGAAAGTCGCGGACGGAGTTCCACAAGGAATTGCCCCTCATATGGGTGAATCTCAACAGCCCAGGGAGCTCTTCGGGCGTCATTCAAAAGGTCGGGAGACAACGCGTAGACGCGATTGGCGATCTCACGAACAAGGGCCCGCTGATGGCCGAGGGATGGAAAATCGAGGCGGTAGCGGACGCTGCCCTGCGTGAGTGTTTGAAGTAGATGAGAGGACGCGGCAAGAACCTTTGCAATTGGTGCGGCATCAGGTTTGGGAATTTTCTTGAGAACAAAAGCGAGAGTTCCAAAGCAGCGAAGCGAAAGCAAATCGGAGAGGCTGAAGTCGGCGAGGGGCGTGAGTTCAACCAACCCCGGTCGAGAGCTTTTGACTTTGAAGAGTTGCCGCGCTTGCTGGGATGATTCCACTTCCTGCCGGATGAATCCCTCGAGTCCCCGGCGGCTGCGCAACTGGATTTGGAGGCCGGCAATCTTCTCTATCCTTTCGTCTAAACGAATCGTGGATGGCGACTCTTCCCGGGCAATGCTGGCTTTCACTTTCAAGGAGGTCTGGACAGGGAGCTTGTCCGCGACATCCAAGGTGGCTTTGCCGCCGATTTTATCCAAGGCGCGAGCCAGATATTTTCTCTCCCGCTCTGTGGGATTTTCCTTCCGGAGAAGCTCGATCAAGGCCTCCTCGTCCGAGGCCTCCGCTCCAATCTTTGGCAGGGCGGCCATGGCGTAGCGGCGGATTTTTTCATCGGGATCTTTCAAGAGTGAGCGAAGCCAGGCTGTAACTTCGGCTTTTTGCGAGTGCGATCCACTCTCTGAAAAAACAACGCTCACAGCACGCACGAGACCGGCATTCCTTGCTTTAGAACCCGGTGTCTCGCGGTTGAACGCCGGCACATGTTTGCTCCACAATTGCTCCCAACTGAGACACCGCAATTGCTTGTAGAGATCCTTGGCTGCATTCGCGCTGGCGGTCTTCATGGGGTTCTTTCTTCGGGCTTTTTTGCGCCACCAAAAGCAGGTATGCGCGTAATGATTTTGGGAGACCAACGCGGGTCTGAAAAAGTGCCATCGGAGTGGTATTCGAAAAGTTTGCTCACCGGAAAAAATACGATTCCAGGCACGCCCTGCGCATTGAGCCTCATGTCCATGTCGAGTTTGCCTGTGAGAAAATAGATGTCGCCGTCGCCGAACATTGAGAAACCGCTGCCGACAATTTCGATGTTTTTTGTGCTGACCTTCTTGTTGGCGACTGTGAAATCCGCCGTGGCGAGTCGGGCTGTATTGTAGGCCACACCAGGCAGGATACCGCCAATGATGCTTGAAAAGGGGCCAAGCGTGGGAATCGCGAACACATTCCCATCTTCGATGCGAATGCTACCAATTCCCGTCATCAGCTCCTCCGCTCCCATTTTTGTTTTGAAATTATAGCTGCCGCTGACCACGCCCTTCGAGTCGTCGTAGTTGAAATAGAGTTTCGTGAGTTTCGAAAAGTTCACCCTCTCCAATTGCACATCCGCTGTGAAAAATGGCGTCTTCGGATCGATCGAAACATCCGCCTTGAGCGTGACATCGCCACCCATCAGCGGAGCGCGCGTCACGCGGGCATCGACCTTGTTTCCGATCACAAGAACCTTCGCCGAGGTTTTGCCGAATGAAAGTGTCTTGCCGAGGAGATCGTAATCCATCCCGGCAGGTGACTCGACTTGGATGGCAAGATTGTTCTTAGTCGCCGTGCGCATGTGGACTTTGCCCTGAACCGCCACATTCGGATTCGAACGAAACCGGTAGGGGCTGATCGTCTTCGCGATGTTGGGATCGATCCACATCAGAACATCATACGGAATCAGTGTGGAGCGGATGTTTTCCAGTCTCACCTCTTGCCTGCCGACATCGTAGTCAAACGAGCCCGTGCCTTTGCCCGGTCCGGTTGTGATGATGATATTCTTGTAGCTCACGCAACTGTCCGAGATGACGAGGTCGGCCGTGCCCGAGTCGATCCAGGCTCCGCGCATGGCCGTGCGGCCGAGTTTCAGATGACCGGTCCCTTTCATTACCGCAAAATCAAGTTTCGGTGCGCGGAGCGAAATCTGGATGTCCGGCAAGTCGGCGATTTGCATCTTGTCCAAAAATTCCCGTGTAGGCCGGTCGAACAGAGGGCTCAAATCCGTAGGAGGAATCGAGGTTCGCGCCTGCAGGCGATAGTCTCCAGGAGCGATCCACAGGTTTCCTGAAAAAGATCCCCGCTTCGCCGAGAACGAAATGTCCCGTATGTGAAGGCATTGATCCGCCCAGGCAAAACCCAGGCTCAATTCTCGGAAATCCACACCTTTGAAATGGAGTTCAGGAGCCAAAAAACTGCCAATGACGCGCAGACCTGCATTCGGCTTTGTGAAGTCGGCAGTGACCTCCGCCTCGAGTTCGGGCGCGCCCTTGAATTGTGGTTGATCCTTGATTTTATCCGACCCCATGACGGCCGCCAAAATCGGGGCCGGATTGAGATTTGATCGAATGGAAGCTGTGGCCATGGAGGTGCTGCGCTCCCATTCACCCGATGCCTGCAGCGTTCCGCTTGCATCGCTAATCTGGATGATCGGAATGCGAAGTCTGCTATCTCTGAAATCGCCTTGGATTTTAATCTCCGAGAACGCCACTCCCTTGTGCTCGATTTTGGGGCAGGCGATTGTGAAATCTGGAAATGCCAGCGTCGCGGGATTCGCCGCATCGACCCAGAATGTCGCGCTGATGACTGGCTCGCCGCCCGGAAAAGCAGTCTCCGCAAGCGACCGGAGAATTTTTTCAAAAGGAGGATTAGTCTCCTTTGGGTCTTCGGCTGCAGCGGGCGTCGGCAGTTGCAAATCGAGGGGATTTTGCACTTCGCCGCTCAGGCGGATTCGGATTCCCGCCACAATGCCTTCAAAGCTGCTCACGCGCATGCTGCCGCCGAGAACAATGATTTCCGCATGGATATCTTTGATTTTGACGCGCTGTCCATCGGTCGACTTCGGCACGGGAATCGAGGCGTTGGCCGATCTGAGCGAGAGGCTTTCGACAACCAGACGCCGATGCATGAGTTCACCGAGGCTTACAGAGATCGCAACTTGGTTGATCGATGCCAGCGTGTTGGAGTCGTTACCCCACTCCTTAAGTCGAACATCGCTCGCCACCAGACCCAGAAACGGATTGATCGCGAGGCGGCCGATTTCGACTTCCAGCGTGGGACTGCTCAGCGCCTGGCCGAGTGCCTCCTTCGCTCCGAAGCCGATTCCATGGACGCGCTGATAGTAAACACCGACTGGGATGCCGATAAAAATCAGCACCAGTGCCAATCGCACGGTGGATTTGAATAGAAAATAGACAATCGGATGAACCTTCATCTCAGCGGTCACATAAGGTGCAACGGATCGATGTCCACCGCGACAAAAACATCTTCGGGCATTGGCAGGGCATCCAGTGTGGCTCGTGCCAAGCGAGAGATCTGAAGCGAGGAAGGGCCCCGTAAGGAGACCTGAAAACGATAGTAGGTCTTCGCCTTTTCCAGCGGAGCTGGCACACCTTCGCCCGTGACGACGCCAGCGGGTGCTGCGGCTTTTAGTTTTCGCGAAAGCGTTTGAGCGGAGAACTCGACGCGCTCGCGAACTGCCCCCCTGAGCGTGATCATGGCCATGCGACCGAATGGCGGGTAGTCGAATCGTTTTCGGAATTCCATTTCCTGTTCCATGAACCCCTCGAAATCATGATGTCTCGCAAATTGGATCGATGGGCTGAAGGGCGTGAAAGTTTGCACATACACCTCGCCTTCCATCTCTCCCCGGCCTGCGCGGCCTGCGACCTGCGTGAGGAGCTGGAATGTCCGCTCGCCAGCGCGGAAATCCGGGATGTGGAGGCCGAGGTCGGCATTCACGATGCCTACAAGCGTGACATTGGGAAAATGCAGTCCCTTGGCGATCATTTGCGTGCCGAGGAGAATATCGATGCGCCCTTCTTTAAATGCTCCGAGCGTCTCGCGGTAAGCCTCCTTACGGGTCATGGAGTCGGCATCCATACGCGCGATGCGGGCTTTCGGGAAGATGCGTTTCAGGGCTTCTTCGACCTTTTGTGTGCCGGTTCCCGAGTATCGAATTTTCGGGTCCGAGCATTTCGGACAGGCCTTTGGTGCTCTGCTGCTATGGCCGCAAATATGGCACATCAATCGCTCGGCGGCACGGTGGTAGGTGAGCGAGACACTGCAATCCGGGCATTGGCACACATGGCCGCATGCCTCGCAGATCATGGAGGTGGAAAATCCCCTGCGGTTCAGAAAAAGAATCGTTTGCTCGCCTTTGGCCATCCGCCCTTCCACCGCCTCGCGCAGGGCGCGGGAGAGAATGCCACCTTCTGGATCATTCCGCGTGGGACGCCGCAAATCCGTGACCCTCACGACCGGCATGCTTTTGTCGTCCACCCGCTGGTCGAGACGCACGAGTTGGTATTTTCCCGACTGGGCGTTGTGCCAGCTTTCGAGGGATGGCGTTGCGCTGCCTAAAAGGACGGCAGCGCCTTCCCGCTTTCCTCGCAGCACGGCCATGTCGCGTGCATTGTAGCGAGGAGCCTCGTCTTGTTTGTAGGAATTCTCGTGTTCCTCATCCACGATGATGATCCCGGGGTTTTCGACCGGTGCAAAAATAGAACTCCGGGCACCAATCACAATCCTGGCCGTGCCGTTGTGGATTTTGTGCCATTCGTCATGGCGCTCCCCTTCCGAGAGGTGGCTGTGCAGCACAGCGATCTGGTCCTGCATTTCAGCGAAGCGGGACTTGAAGCGCTCGACCGTCTGAGGTGTGAGGGCGATCTCTGGAACAAGCACCAGAGCGGTTCGACCGGTATCAACTGCATGGCGAATGGCGCGCAGGTAGATTTCCGTTTTCCCTGAACCTGTCACGCCGAAGAGCAGAATCGGCTTCTCGGGTTTGGACATGGTTTCCACCACAACCTTCATCGCGGCCTCCTGCTCTTCATTCAAAGTCAACTCGGCACCCGCTACGAAGCGTTCGGAGTAGGGGTTTCTGGAAACAACAGAGACTTCAATGACAACAAGACCATTCTTTTCCAAAGTGCGGAAGACACTTTCATGCACGCCAGCCTTGTTTGCCGCCTCGGTGACAAGTATTGGCTCCTTCGTCAGCGCCCGAAGCGCATCCGCCTGTCGTGGTGCCCGGCGGGCGATGGCTTCAAAATCCTCCTCGGTGAACACCCTCGCGGCCCGCACCGCGTTTTGCTTCTTGGCTCCGACTTTTCCATCCCTCACTGCCACCGGCAACACGCTGCGAACGGCCGTTTCGAGCGGGCAGCAGTAGTAGTCACTCATCCAACGCGCTAATTCCAACAGCGACGGACGGATCATGGGCTTCTCATCCAGCAATTCGGCAATGTCCCGCACCTTGGCGAATTCGGATTCCTCCAAAATTTCAATCACCGTGCCAGGCAAAAGCCGGGTGCGAACTGGCACCCGAACCCTCGACCCAATTCCCACCGCCGCCTGCATAGCCTCAGGAACGCTGTAATCCAGCATTCGCCCGGCGGCTTGGTCAGGTAGCACTTTTACAAACATCCCACCAAATATCCCCGCCATCCGCCCATGCGGCAAGCCTTGTGCCAGCTGGGTTGTTTTGTGACAAGAATGTCTCAGCCTTCAGGCGTCAGGATGCGCTCCAACTCGGCCATGCGACTGAGAATTTTTGCGCGCTCCTCGCGGTGTTCGTCCATTTCCATCGGAGGAAACATGCTCTCGGCGTAGTAGGGGAGGTGGCCGGAGGTTTTATACATTTTTTCCTTCGCGAGGTGGGGACTGCGGACGCGCACATAGCCGGCGGCGAATTCGGATTCTTTGGCGAGTTTTTCGAGTTCCTCGACCAGCACGGTGCCTTTGGGGAGCCAGAGTGGCATTCCGGGGCCGACGAATTCGGAGTCGATGGCGTAGAGTCCCATCTCGGCTCCGATCTTGCGGTGGTCGCGCTTTTTGGCCTCCTCGAGCATGGTGAAATACTCATCCATGGCGGTCTTGTTTTTGAACGCCGTGCCGTAGATCCGCTGGAGTTGGGGATTCCGCTCGTCGCCTTTGTAGTAGGCGCTGGCTACATGCGTGAGCTTAAACGCGCCGATGTTGCCGGTGCGCATGACATGGGGGCCCGCGCAGAGGTCGGTGAACTCGCCGTTGCGGTAGAGGGTGATCGTTTCGTCCTCAGGGATGTTCTGGACGATATCGAGCTTGAACTTGGATGCCACACCGCGCGGAGCGAGGGAGGCCAGTTCACCGCGCTCGGCCATGGCAAGGGCATCGGCCCGGGAAATCTCAACGCGCTCGAAAACATGGTTGGCTTTGATCTCGCGTTTCATCTCCTCCTCGATGCGGGCGAAGTCCTCCGGGGAGATGCGGTGGGAAAGTTCGAGGTCGTAGTAAAAGCCGTTTTCCACCGGCGGACCTGCCGCAAACTGGGCCTCGGGCCAGATTTTCAAAATCGCCGTGGCAAGCACATGGGCGGCGGAGTGGCGGATGCGTTCGAGTTCAGTCATGGAATGGCGGGTTTCAAAGATTTTTTACTACGGAGGACACGGAGATCACGGAGTGGAAGATGGGAATTTTGGAATGGCAATAGCGGCTGATGGAATGAGAAGCGGAATGCCGTTTTTAATAGGGTAGGCCACAGAGGAGTCCGTGCTTATCCAAGCCGCTTCCAGCGCGGTGTGCGTAGGTATTTTCCGTAATGCCGCCAGTTCCCCATCCGTCGCCTCGCGCAGGGTTTGGCGCGTTTGCGGGCAGATAAAGTTGCCCTGGATCGCAGTATTAGAATCGCTCATCTGGTCTTGCGGATAGTCTATCATTTCAAAAAACCAGATTCCATCGTCCCTCCGTGCTCTCCGTGTCCTCCGTGGTTAATCCCGTCGTCAATGATCTCAATACTTCGGCATTGAGGTGTCCACACGGTCGGCCCATGCGAGGATTCCGCCGGCGACATTGAGGAGTTTCGAAAAACCAGCCTTTTGCAGGTGGCGCACCGCTGTGGCACTGCGTCCCCCGACTTTGCAGTGGATGATGATTTCATCCGCCGTGTCGAGTTCACTCATGCGGGAGGAAAGTTCGCCGAGCGGAATGAGCTTGGCTCCGGGAATGCGGGAAATGTCCCATTCGTAGGGTTCGCGCACATCGAGCAGGACGAATTTATCATTGCGGTCGATACGGGATTTCAACTCCTCCACCGTGATCTCAGGAACAGGCAACTCTGCTTCCTCTTCAGCGCGCGCCTGAGGAATACCGCAGAAGGTCTCGTAATCGATCAGGTCGGTGATGGTCGGGTTTTCCGAGCAAACGGGGCAGCTTGGATCTTTGCGGATTTTGAACTCGCGGAATTTCATCTTCAGCGCGTCGAAGTGGACAAGGCGGCCGATGAGAGGTTCGCCAATGCCTACGATGAGCTTGATAGCCTCAATCGCCTGCATCACCCCAATCACGCCTGGCAGAACGCCCAGCACGCCACCTTCTGCACAGCTTGGAACCATCCCTGGTGGTGGAGGTTCGGGGTAGAGGCAGCGGTAGCAGGGACCGCCGAGATGAGGGGCAAAAACCGTGCACTGGCCGTCGAAGCGGAAGATCGAGCCGTAGATGTTCGGCTTCTTCAGAAAAACGCAGATGTCATTGCTCAGATAGCGCGTGGGGAAATTATCCGTTCCGTCGATCACGATGTCGTAGGGTTCGACAATTTGGCGGGCGTTCTCGGCTTGGAAGAGCGCATCATGCAGGTTCACCTGCACATTGGGGTTGATTTCTTTGATGCGGTCGCGGGCGCTGTTGAGCTTCTTGCGGCCCACATCCTTCGTTCCGTGCAGAATTTGGCGCTGAAGATTCGAATAGTCCACGACATCGAAATCCACAAGACCGAGTGTGCCGACGCCTGCAGCGGCGAGATAAAGGGCGATCGGCGAGCCGAGTCCGCCGGTGCCGATGCAAAGAACCTTCGCGGCTTTCAGGCGTTTCTGACCCTCCAGTGTGACCTCGGGCATGATGAGATGCCGCGAGTAGCGCGCCACCTCGTCGTTGCTAAAGTCGATTTTCTCCACACGGGCCGGATCCAGAATGCTTTTCATGTCGTTTAAAAGATGAGCCCGCAAGCATAGCGTCCGGTCGATTGATTGCAAGAAACGCCCCGCCAAAAAACATCCCGCCTTGCAGAGATGCCTGCTGTGGGACAATGATCCACCCCTTCCAATGATTCCGACTGAGCACCACGATCCCGTCAACGCGCGCATTCTCGCCGTCTCCGAAGACAAGATTTCCGGGTTTCCCCGCGAGCCGTTTCAGGAAATTTCGCGCTTGAGCGGTGTCGGGTTGCCCGTTGTTTTGGAGCGCATCCGCGCCATGGTTGAGGCAGGAACGATCCGCCGCGTCCGCCAGACGCTTTTGGCCACGAATCTCGCCGAGGGTGCCCTTGTGGCATGGAAGGTTCCCGCCGAAAAGCTCGATTCCGCCTTTGATTTCATGTTCCGCGAGGATCCCTTCTCCGGTCATGTCGTCATCCGCTCGACGGATGCTAAAATCCCGGGCGAGGCCTACAAACTCTGGACGACTTTGAAGGTGCCCGCCGGTCAGTCGCTCGACGAGCATTGCCGTCTTCTCATGACCCTCACTGGCGCGGATGCCTACCGCCTCATGCCTGCGAAGGGCATATTTGCTCTCGGCGTCGGGCATGTTCGCCGCAAGACCATCGAACCGGGCGACAAATCCGAAGGTCTTGCCCGTATGCTCAAAACCGGCGTCGTTCATCTCACCGATCACGAATGGCGTGTCCTGATGACCCTCAAGCGAGAATTCGCACCAGAGGAAATCCGTGAACCAGCCTGGGACTCCCGCGCCGAAGAGGCAGGCGTGACCCTCGAAGAATTCTACGCCGTCGCCGAGTCCCTCCAACAACGCAAGTTGCTGGGCCGTTTTTCCACCTTTCTGGAACATGTCAAACCCTCGCAGACCGGCGTGCGGGTTACTCGTTTCAATGCCCTTTTCCACTGGGCCGTTCCAGTCGGTCGCGAAGAAGAGGCCGGCGCGCAGATTGGGCGTCACGAATGTCTCACGCACTGCTACTGGCGCGAGGGCGGTCCCGAGTTCAATAATGTGAACATCATGGCCGTCTCCCACGGCACCGAGAAGGATCGCGTGATGCAATTCAAGGCCGCCATCGACGCCCACCTCATCGAAGCTGGCATTCCCGTCTCCTACACCAATGTCTTCTGGGGTGGACGCAGCGAGATCAAACCCTCCGAGATTTCGCCCTTTGCTTACAAAGACTGGCACGCCAAACACGGGCGCTAATCCTCACGCTCAGAAAAAAAGCATCATGGGGAAATTCTTTTCCCCGGTCCTGGAGCGATGTTACTGGCAGTTGTTTTTCCAAGCCTCGAATTCCGACAAGCGCAGGCGATGTCTCGCGATGTTGCCTGAATGCAAACCCTCCAATTCGATGCGTATGACTTCTTGAAATCTATCCCTATCGTCTTTTGGTAAGGATTTGCACGCCTCGGCAGTCGTCCATTCCTGAGCTAGCAATTGATTCATTTGTTTGCGCACGATTTCACCAATGAAACGGGTCATCTCGCTTCTATATTTTAAACGAAATGGATCGGGCGACCCAAGGGTTTCTTTGACGCCGATATATTGGTTTGCCGAGCTTTTATAGGCCCACACAAACACATCGCGCAGATACTCGATGCAATTTAGTTCATAAACACCAAGCAGCCCCCCGATGTAATCCTTTTGCTCAACCCCTGTGAATGAGAGAGGGCAGAGGTTATGGCGAATCATCGGAATGTTGGCAGCAAGGCGCGAAACCCTTTTATTGACATCTTCAAACGGTTGCAGATAGGGCAAGTGCACCATCACAAAAAAAGCCTGCTCGTAGGGATTCTCGATTTCATTCGCGACCCACAAAATCTGCTCGAATTTTTCCTCAATCAGTTGCGGAACGGCCAGTGGGTGGAAAACCGTCCCGCTTATACCAACAGGCCGCGAGCGGACGCGTCCGCATGATGCCGGGTCGTGGATGAGATTATCAGCAAGCAGCGCATGCAGATTGCAGATGGTGTGGCTATTGTAACCCACGCCAGCAGGGTTGTCGGAGAGCATCTCTAGAGCTGCTTTATGATTGAGGATCATTTGCGTCTCTTCGGATTTATGCCCCTCGGCAGCCTCACCGAGGTGGAGCAGGCGCTCGGTCTCAAGCAACGAGTAGGTATTTCCCTCCAGGCGGCTCGAATTCCAAGACAGGTCGATTAAAAGGCGCTGCAAAACTTGCCTCAAATAAGTGCCAGGCGGCAATTCGTCCGCGCCTACATATCCAAATTGCGCCAGTTCGTTCCGTGTTTCGGCGGGCAAGTAAAATGTGCGATTCGGTTGATACGCATCCAAAAAATCGGATTTGTATCCGACTGGAATGCGCTCAGTGCGAGGCCTCTGAACCAAATAGCGAATACGGCGTCCTTCGGGTGACAACCACGGCTTATCACCAGTGAAGGAGTCTGGTTCCTCCCTCAAGATGCTCGTTGATCCTTCTTCTTCAAAAGGAATAACGTAACGCGTTGCGCGTCCTTTACCCTTGAGTGTGAGCCGTCCAGCTTGAACCAATCGATCCAGGTCTCTCTGGAGCGTTCTTTTTGGAGTTCCCCTCATCATGGGGACAGCAAGAATGTCCTTGATCGATGCTCCAAAAGGAAAGCACTCGGCAGCTTTTATAACGGAATAGACTCTGGAATGTGATATTCTTCTTGGCATTTTCTTGGCACAAATTCTAAACGCGCCATTTAAAAATGCCACTAAATTATTACTCGCGCCAGAAAAATTAGTTTTTGCCTCTAAAATGATCCCCATGTCATGATTTCCACGACGCGAGTCATTTCATTAATGTTATTGTAAAAATGCGGGCTGAACCTGATCCAACTCTTTCCGCAATGGCTTTTTCTCAGCGACGCACTAACTCCTGCTGCTTCAAGTCTAGAAAAGATTGTGCCACTATCTACCGAAGGGTGCCGCGTTGTTAAAATTCCCGACCTCATCGGGTCGTTTGCCTTTGGTGACAAGAATTCAAACCCAGCGTGGTCGAGTTTCTCTTCCAAAAAATCCCTGCTTTCCAAAATACCGGATTGCACATTCTCCAAGCCGATCTCGAGAAGCATTTCGAGGCTGGCCTTCATTCCATACATACCGGCGATATTCAAAACTCCCGGTTCATAGCGGCGGGCTGTTTCCTCAAACACAATTTCGTTCTGCGCGATGAAGTCTGGGGATTTCACATTCCAAGCACCGAGCAATGTCGGACGGCATTTTTCAAAATTCCTCCGCCCCACAAAAACGATTCCCATGGTCATGGGCCCAAGCATCCACTTATGGGCATCGGCACTGAGGAAATCCACGAACTCGACATCGAGAGGCGCTGCGCCAAGAGTCTGGATCGCATCAAGGGAAAACAAAACGCCTTTAGACCTGAGCATGCGACCTATGGCCGAAATGTCGATCCGGCGGCCACTCAAGTAGTGACAGGACGCCAAGGCAACCAACTTTGTTCTCGCTGTCAGCGAAGCCTCGACGAGTTCGGGAGTTATTCTTCCGGGTTGATCGGGCACCAGGGGTGTTGCCACAACGCCACGAGAGGCGAGGGCAGTCCAAGGATACACATTCGCAGGGTAATCATCTCCGTAATACAAAACTTCGTCACCGGCCTGCCAATCCAGTCCATTTGCAAACAAACTCAGCCCGAGCGAAGTCGGGCCGAGCAGTGCTATTTCGTCGGCATGCGCGCCTATGAGCTTTGCACAAAGCAACCGTGTGCGGGCAACATCCCTCAAAACCTCTCCGAATTCCTGATGCCTGTGGCAACTGGCCTCCGCGTGGGCCTTGATGGCATCCGCAGCCCGTCGCGGAAGAATCGTGACGCCGGCATGCCCAAGAAAAATCCCGTTTTCAACCACGGGAAACTCCCGCCTGCGCTCGGCCTCGTCTTTGAAAAATCTCACTTTCTCGACTCCTCGGCTTCGTGGATGAGTGACCAGAAATCATTCGTCTTTGCGACTTCGCCGTCCTCTTCATCGATCGGAAGATTCGAGCGAAAAAGGAAGTCGCGAATCGTGTTTTTGTGAAGCACCCGGTGGATCAAAAGCCCCTCGGGATGCTTCTCAAAATAAATCCGGTAATCCCTCGCCCGATAGCGCAGCAACGAGCGTCCGTCCCTCGAGACTTTACCAAACTTTTCATCATCGAGAGCGTCCAAATCGCCGGGCAGAAACTGGAATTCCGCGAGGAGATCCAATTGCAAATCTTTTGGCAGCGCAGCCATCTCTGCTGCGCTGATTCGATTGAAGATCACTTGGAACACAATCGCACACTACCCGCTTCAAGACCCTTTTTGGCAAGCAGGGATTTTTCATGCTGCGTTGCCAAATGCTCCGCGATCTGCATTAACTCTGCATCCCGCCCTCTATGAGTAAAAATATCGAATCCCACCTCCAAGAAAAACGCATCTTCAAACCTGCCGCAGCCTTCTCAAAAAAAGCCGCACTCAAAAGTTTCGCCGACTACAAAAAACTCCACGCCGATTCACTTAAAAATCCCGAGAAATTCTGGGCTCGCGAAGCCTCTGAGCTCGTCTGGCAGAAGAAGTGGAAAAAAGTTTTGAACTGGAAATCCCCCTTTGCCGAATGGTTTGTCGGAGGTCGATTGAACGCCTCGGAGAATTGCTTGGATCGCCATCTTCAAGGCCCCCGGCGCAACAAGGCGGCCATCATTTGGGAAGGCGAGCCGGGCGAACGCCGCACACTGACTTACCACCAACTTCACCGTGAGGTCTGTATTTTTGGAAATGTGCTCAAGCGCAATGGCGTCAAAAAAGGCGACCGCGTCCTCATCTATATGCCTCTCATTCCCGAGGCCGTCATCGCCATGCTTGCCTGCGCGCGCATTGGAGCCGTTCACACCGTGGTCTTCGGTGGATTCAGCAGTGAGAGCATCAAGGATCGCCTGGCGGACAGTGGTTCGAAAATTGTGGTGACAGCAGACGCCGGCTACCGCCGTGGTCAATGCGTCACCCTCAAGCAGAATGTCGACCACGCCCTTCAGGGAAACACAGAGGTCAAACGCGTCATCGTTGTCAAGCGCACCACGATGGATGTCCATATCGAAGAGGGCCGCGATGTCTGGTGGCATCGCGAGGCCGAATATGTCGATGCGAACTGCCCTGCCATCCCGCTCGACAGCGAGCATCCGCTCTTCATCCTTTATACAAGCGGATCCACAGGCAAACCGAAGGGCATTCTGCACACGACCGGCGGCTACATGACTGGCACGGCTGCCACGAGCAAATACATCTTCGACCTCAAAGAAGAGGATGTTTACTGGTGCACCGCCGATGTGGGCTGGATCACCGGGCACAGCTACCTCGTTTACGGCCCGCTCGCCAATGGCGCCACCTGCGTTCTTTATGAGGGTGCCCCGAATTGGCCGGAGCCTGATCGCTTTTGGAAAATCATCGATGAACTCGGCGTGACGATCCTCTACACTGCGCCCACGGCCATCCGTGCGTTCATGAAATGGGGCGATGAGTGGCCAAAGAAACATGATCTCTCGTCCCTCCGACTTCTCGGCAGCGTGGGGGAACCCATCAATCCCGAAGCCTGGATGTGGTATCACAAGCACATCGGTGCCGGGCGTTGTCCGATTGTGGATACCTGGTGGCAGACTGAGACTGGCATGATTCTCATTTCACCCTTGCCAGGTGCCACGCCTCTCAAACCAGGCACGGCCACGCTTCCTTTCTTCGGCGTCGATGCAGCGATCGTCGACGACAACGGCAAGGAAGTGAAGCACGGTGAAGGCGGCAAGCTTGTCATACGCAAGCCTTGGCCAGCCATGCTTCGGACAATCTACGGAGACAAGCCACGCTACAAAAAACAGTATTGGACCGAAGTCAAAGGCGCTTACTTCACGGGTGATGGCGCCCGCCGCGATAAGGATGGCTATTTCTGGATCGTCGGTCGCATCGATGATGTGTTGAATGTCGCCGGCCACCGACTCGGAACGGCCGAAGTCGAAAGCGCACTGGTCGGTCATCCCTCTGTTGCCGAAGCGGCAGTTGTGGGGCGTCCCGATGAAATCAAAGGCCAAGGCGTGGTGGCTTTTGTTACCCTCCGCGAAGGCCATGCTGCCTCGAAGCAACTCTCGGCGGAAATCCGCAACCATGTGGGAAAAGTCATCGGCCCCATTGCCAAGCCGGATGAAATTCGTTTCACCGAGTCCCTGCCAAAAACACGCAGCGGAAAAATCATGCGCCGTCTCTTGAAACAAATCGCCGCCGGAGTTCAGATCACCGGCGACACGACGACACTCGAAGATTTGAGCGTTCTCACACGTCTCAGTTCTGCAAAAGACGAGTAACTTTGAACATCCGAATGCTCCAACCGCCCTCTTGCTTCAGCATGAGTTCAGTCATGTCGAGAATTCGTAACTGCTGCAGGTGGCGGGCGTTCCTGATCGCTCAGCTCGCCCTCCTCGCCACAATTCTTTCGGCAGGGGCGGAGTGGAGCATCGTTTCCGCGACAGGCCTCGGATCGCCTTCCCCCGGGGTGGAGGTCATCGAAACCCGCTGTGTGAACGGAAACCAGACCGCCCGAGTCACAGCGCTTTGCTTCAATGACAAAAACCACACTCTTCGCGTCATCGATAGTCCCTCCCCTGGAAATGCGACACTCGCCAACACTCTGAACAACGCCAAGGTCGTGGCAGGTGTCAACGGGGGCTACTTTCATAAAGACTACCGTCCAGTGGGTCTCATGATCTCCGATGGCAAAACAATCAACGGCTTTGAGAAGGCAAAACTCCTCAGCGGACTGGTCGGAGTGAGGCAGGATGGCCAAGTTTCGATCCTCCGTTCGGGGGATTACGATTCCGGTAAATCGCAACTCCTACAAGCCCTCCAATGCGGGCCAATGCTTGTGGAGGACGACCAGTTGGTCCCCGGTCTCAATGACGAAAGAATCGCCCGCCGGACTGTTGTGGCGAAGGGAACCCGTGGCGAAACCGCACTCATCTACATCTCATCCGTCACACTGGCAGATGCCGCCCGCATCCTCGCGCTGCCTTCGATTCTGGATACATGGAAGCCAAAGACGGCGATCAACCTCGATGGTGGCAGCTCCAGTGGCATGTGGGCAGAAAATGGCATCTCACTTGCCGAGCTCGTCCGGGTTCGGAATTTTCTCGCGATTGTTCCGCGCTAACTGGGTAAATGAGTTTCACACCCTGATCGGAGTTGTCATTTAGTCTTCGGCTATGTCCGCACTCAATTCATCAGCTCCGCCATCCGACCTGCGGTGGATTCAGTGTCCGCGCTGTCATGCTTCATTGCGCGATCGCCAGTTGCAACCCCATGAATTCCTTTGCTGCGGACGCTGTGGCGAGCAGGTCAAGTCAGCACACCCCGGGCGCACGATGATGGCGGCTTGGGCTTTTGCGATGGCTGCCTTGATCACGCTCATCCCGGCTAATATGAATCCGATTCTCATCTTCAGCGTGGCGGGGAGTTATCAGGAAAACCTCATAATCACAGGTGTCGAAGGTTTGTGGATGCAGGGATTTCAACCCCTCGGCGCGCTCGTTTTTTTCTCTGCCATTTTAGCGCCGGTTTTATACCTGCTCTCGGTCTCTTATGTCTCCGCCTGTTGGACTCTCCAGATGCGCCTTCCATTCATGGGAGCAGCGTTGCGCCTGGTCGAGGCGCTTGAACCCTGGAATCTCCTGCCGGTTTTTGCCATCGCCTGCATGGTCTCCGTCGTGAAACTTCGCACCCTCGGCACGGTAAGCTGGGAGCCAGGCTCGCTCTGGATTCTCGCCACTGCCGTGCTCACCATGCTTGCGATTCAGTGCTTCGACAGGAAATGCGCCGAACTTTATGTGGAGGGCGTGAAATGACAGCCCACCACCGTTATGAATTGTCAAAGGCCCTCACAGTCGCAGCCATTATCCTCTACATCCCGGCAAATTTTTTACCGGTGATGACAATTACGATCACTGGGCAGGTGGAATCCCTCACCGTCATGGGTGGGGTCATGGAACTCTACGACACCGGGCTTGTCCCCGTGGCAGTTGTGGTTTTTCTGGCAAGCGTCGTTGTGCCGGCTGTGAAACTCGTATCGCTTTCTTGGTTGCTGAGCTTGCACGGATCAGACATTTCGCAATCCCGTCGCATGAAGGTTCACGCATTTCTTACGCGCATAGGCACCTGGGCAATGATTGATGTGTTTCTTCTTTCGATCCTCGTCGCCGTCGGGCAACTTGGAATTTTAGCCAGTGTGCAAGCAGAGGTTGGCGCACTTTTTTTTGCAGTGATGATTATTTGCACGCTCTACGCAGCGGATGTCTATAAGACTCACATGATCTGGCGGCATCCATTGCCAAAATCCCAATGACGAATCAGCACGAACAACACGACCATGGAGTCATCAGCGACTCCCGCAAACGCAGCGTTGCCTGGGTTTTGATTTTCCCGCTCATCGCAGCTGCAGCCACCGCATGGTTTCTGTGGACCGACTACAAATCGATGGGGCCTGAAATCGAAATCTCATTCGATGAGGTGCCAGGTATTCAGGCAGGTAAAACCCCGCTCGTCTATCGCGGCGTGGATGCGGGAATGGTCACCGCAGTGGAACTGGATAAAAATCTCAACAAGGTTCTCGTCAAAGTCCGCCTCAAGGAGTTTGCGGCAGGTCTTGCGAGCGAGGAGACCGACTTCTGGGTGGAAAAACCAGTCATCACCTTGGCGGAGCTCACCGGTCTTGAATCCATCATCCAGGGCAACTCGATCCGCGCTCGGAACCCCGGTGGTGACTCGGCGACCCGTTTTGTGGGACTCCCCGAACCGCCCCTCATGCCGCTTCTTCCCGGTGCCTTCACCGTCCGACTCAAAGGTGCCCAGATTCCATTT
>CANKXQ010000003.1 GCA_947487745.1 Spartobacteria bacterium
GTCCCCCGGAGAGCACGCCTACGCGATGCCCTTCGAATTCCTCCATTCCCACTTCGCTAAGGATGCGGTCGATGTCCTCGCTGGAAGACCTGGTGCTCCGAAGCCTCATTGCGAATGTCACGCACTCGCGAACCGTGAGTTCCTCATGCGCGATGCTGAATTGCGGCACATATCCAATCTCCGAAGGGGAGAAATCCTCATCCTCGAGGTCGCGTTCCCTCCAGAAAATTTGCCCTTCCTCCTCGCCCGGCGCTATGCCTGCTATGAGTTTCAGGAAGGTCGTCTTGCCACAGCCCGATGGGCCAATGATTGCACCAAAATGTGTCGTCGGATACTTGGCGGAAACTCCGTTCAGAAGGGTCGTGGAACCCTGGAGCGAGCTGATTGAGAGGGAAGCGTCGATGATTTCCAGCATGGTGTGGTTTTAAAAAAAGGGGATTTCCAAAGAAACCATTCGGCCGCAGTGAATGCAATGCGCTACTCGGGATCGATCACAGGCGACTCGGTATTCTCAGCCGCTTTGCGTTTGGCCTCCTCTATTTTTTTAGCCCTCCGTCGCTTCCATTCGCTGCAGTTGTGGAGCGTTCGCACAAGAACAAGCAAGAGGGCACCGCGCAGCGAACGGGGGAAGACGATCCAGTCCCAGAAGCTCGATGCGTGCGTGGATACCTGGCGTTTGAACTCCTGGTCGTTCTGCAAAAAGTCGTAGATCCGCCGATTCTCGCCGATGCATTTTTCCATCACATGCAGCATAAGAAGCCGTCCGGGGGAAAAAGAGGCCATCGCAGGATCAAATGCCGTGCCATGCATGCAGTAGTTGTCAGTTCCGAGAATGCCGATTTCGTAGGCTACCATTTCGTCATTCACCGTAAGGATGCTCAAACGCAGGCGTCCACGCGCGGCGAGGTTTTCCATGAGCAGGTGGTAAAAGGCCCGGTGCGTCGCACGCTTGAAAATTCCCACGCCCTCTTCGCCTTTCCAGCTCACTTTTTCGAGTTGCATGGCTTTTGTAATCCAAGGCGAGACGTCCTCGGGCGTCTCCAAGCTTTGGAATCGCACCTCACCTTTCTCATCAAGGCGCCGGGCTTTGCGGCGAAGACTCTGGCGGGTTTTCGGGCCGAAGACCATCTGCATGAAATCCTCGAAGCTTTTGAACTTGTCCAACTCGACAAGAAAGCGCTCGGTCCGCTTGCGAAGAAAGTGCCGCCCCTTGCCCGATTTGATCGCCGGTTGAAGCACCTGATTGGCGAACCGCAGCGACAACAGCGGCATCCACGCAAAGCTATAGTTTTTGCAAAGCGCGCACAGAGCCTCGACCAACGGTCCCATGGCATCCTGCCTTGCCACAGGATCAAAAAGATCCGCCGCTTGTGCCCCTACCGGCAAAAGCGATACTCCGATCACAGGGATGCGATGCTCAAAAAATGGCCACACACCAACCAGACGCCCCTCATCCCGGCAGGTAATGAAACACACCTCGTATCTGCGCCCGAGACTCAAGAGCCATGAATAAACCCACTCGGGTGAGAAAAAGACATTTGCGTTCGGCAGGGACTCGAACAATTCGATATACTCCTTCTCCAACGCAAAAGCGGCCTTGCGGCCACGGAGGGTTTCTGTGATAAGGAGCTGCACTCTTTGTTAGTATTCAGGTTTGGAAAACTTTGCACTATTAACCTGAAATCCCGAATATCGCCCCTTCATCGCCTACATGAAATATTTCGGTCGCCTCGCTCCCACACCCACAGGTTATTTACATCTCGGGCACGCACTGACTTTTTCCACGGCCCACCGTCGCGCCTGCGATGCCGATGGACGGATTCCTCTCCGCATGGAGGACCTCGATCCGCACCGGTGCTCGGAGGAGTTCGCCCGAGCTGCGATGGACGACCTGCGCTGGATGGGACTTGAGTGGAGCGGGGAACCCATCTTCCAAAGCCAGCGCCGACATTTTTATTTGGAAGCCTGGCGCAGACTCAAGGAGGCGGGCTTCATCTACCCCTGCCGCCGCTCCCGCCGCGAAATATCATCCCTCGCTCCGCATGAGGAGGAACCTGTCTTCCCAGTGGAATGGCGAGATGATCCTCGGGAAGCGCAGTCTTTCCAAGAGCCCTGCGGTGTAAATTGGCGCTTCCGGGTTCCCGACAACGAAGCCATTTTTTTCAAGGATCAAAATTTCGGTGTCATCGAAAAAAACACCCTGCGCGATTTCGGGGATTTTCTCGTTTGGAATCGCGACGACATTCCAGCCTACGAACTCGCCGTGGTGGTCGATGACATAGCCATGGGCATCACCGAGGTGGTGCGCGGGGCGGATCTTCTTACATCTACCGCCCGGCAGATTCTTCTCTACCGCGCCCTCGGCGCTGTCGAACCTGCGTGGTTTCACTGCCCGCTGGTCTGCGATACCGAAGGCCGCCGCCTGGCGAAACGCACGGGCGGACTCAGCCTGCGTGACCTGCGGGCGCAGGGACTCATGCCCACGCAGGTCCTCGATCTGGCGCAAAAATCCCTCGGTTGATCAGCGCTTTCTTTTTGCTCCGAATCTCATCCCCTTGTGCGTTCTCACGCCTTTAGCGCCCTTCAGTGCGGAGAGGACGCTGTCTTCGTTGAAGAGGGCGGTATAGACGTAGTTGAAATTCTCGATCTTGAGACGCGGCACTTTTTGTCCGATGAAACGCTCGATATCGAGAACGTGCGGCAACTCCTCAGCCGTCATGATGGTGAACGCCTCGCCGACCGTTTGAGCACGCCCCGTGCGGCCGATACGGTGCACATAGTCCTCGGGGTGCTGCGGCACATCGTAGTTGATGACATGGCTCACACCGGCGATATCGATACCTCGCGCGGCGATGTCTGTCGCGACCATGACCTCATAGCGTCCGCCTTTGAAGCCCTCGAGAGCATCGACGCGCTCGGTCTGAGTGCGGTTTGAGTGGAGCGTGGCAACAGAGTGGTTGTTTTTTTTGAGCTGGCGGGAGATGCGGTCGGCTCCGTCCTTGGTGCGGCTGAAAATAAGAACGCTGTCGTAGTTGGTGCGCTCGAGCAGTGTCAGGAGCAGGTCGAATTTCTGATCCGCCGCGACAGGGTAGAGAGCGTGGGAAACCGTCTCGGCAGGCGAGCGGCGCGCCCCGATCTCAATGCGTTCGGGGTCCTTCAGGCACCAGGCCGAGAGTCGTTGGATTTCCTCGGGAATCGTTGCGGAGAAAAGCAGGGTCTGCCTTTCCTTGGGACACTGTTCCACAATGCGCCGCACATCCGGGAGGAAGCCCATGTCGAGCATGCGATCCACCTCGTCGAGGATGAGAAATTGGAGGGAGGTTAAATCAACCAACCCTTGTTGCATGTGGTCGAGCAAGCGGCCGGGCGTTGCCACCACGACATCGCAATGCCGCTTCAGGTCGTCCCGTTGTTTTCCATAGCCCACACCTCCATGGATGAGTGTGACCTCGGTGTGCATGAACCGCATGTAATCGCGGAAGGCCGTCTCCACCTGCATCGCCAACTCGCGGGTGGGCTCAAGAACCAGACAGCGAATCCGTGGCTCGGGGTGATCGAGCTTGGCAAGCACAGGCAACGCAAAGGCAGCCGTCTTGCCTGTGCCGGTCTGGGCCGAGGCTACAAGATCGCGGCCGGAGAGAATCACTGGAATGGCACGAAGCTGAATGGGCGTGGCATCCGAGTAACCCATGCGTTGCGCTCCGTGTAGAACAGGCCCCGGGAGCCCGAGATTTTGAAATGACATTTCGACAACCTGCCCTTTCGTGCGAGTTGCCGCAATGAAAAGCACAAAAGCGTTGCGGCTTTCTGCCAGATGCCGGTGGATGCAGAATTTTCACCGGGTTTATATCCGCCTGGCGTTTACTTCAGTCGCCGATACTGCTTCTCTTCAAATCCATGCCTCATACCGCACTCTTCCAGTCCCTCCAACTCGGCGCCTTCGAGGTGCCCAATCGCATTTTCATGGCGCCACTCACTCGCTGCCGCGCTGAAGCAGGCCATGTGCCGGGAGCGATCATGGCGGAATATTACGCCCAGCGCGCCTCTGCGGGCCTGATCATTGCCGAGGCCACGATGGTCATGGAGGGGAACTCCGCATTCTACGCGGAGCCGGGCATTTACTCGGAAGCCCAGATCGCCGGCTGGCGCCAAGTGACAGACGCCGTGCACGCCAGGAATGGAAAAATTTTTCTTCAGCTTTGGCACGGCGGCCGAGCCTGCCCCTCATCCTTCAACGGCGGCGCCCGGCCAGTGGCCCCAAGCGCCCTTGCCATCACAAACGACGAGGTGCACACGCCCGATGGCAAAAAAACCTACGACATCCCGCGCGAACTCCGCGATGAGGAGATTCCCGCCATCGTGGCTGGTTTTAAAAAAGCGGCTGAAAATGCAAAACTCGCGGGCTTCGATGGCATCGAAATCCACGCCGCCAATGGCTACCTCATCGACGAATTTCTCCGCGATGGCTCAAACAAACGCACCGGACCCTATGGCGGTCCTGTCGAGAACCGTGCCCGATTTTTGCTCGAAATCCTCGAAGCCGTTTCCTCCGTCTGGTCCTCCGACCGTGTCGGTGTTCGCATCTCGCCGATCAATAGCTTCAATAGCATGTCCGACAGTGATCCCGTGGCGCTCGCGACTTGGCTTGCCAAGCGCCTCGACACCCTGCGTCTGGCCTATCTCCATGTCATGCGCGCAGACCTGCTTGGACAGCGGCATGCGGATGTGCTCACTCCGATCCGCGAAAGCTTCTCCGGCGTTATCGTTTCCAACATGGGCTACACCGCCGCCGAGGCATCGGATGCCATTTCTTCCGGTAAAATCGACGCCGTGGCCTTCGGGACGGGCTTCCTCGCAAACCCCGACCTTCCCGCTCGAATTCGCCTCCAGGCGGAACTGAACACGCCAAACCCCGCCACATTCTACTCGTCAGGCCCCGTCGGCTATACCGACTACCCGCCCCTGGCTTCGTGAAAAAAAGCTGCAGTTTGTTAAAAAGCGGCGATATTGCCCTCTATGAAGTCATTGAGTTTCATCGCCGCTTTTCTGCTGCTGACCGTCCTCCCGCCTGCATTCGCGAAGGATAAGGAAAACTCCCGCCAAGTCTTGGTCATTCCTGTGACAGGCTCCGGTCAGTCGACCACCTCACCACTGGGTGCCTCCCACATGACCCGCACCTCCAGCGGTCAATCCTTCTCCACATCGCAACTCGGCAGCACGACAATCACTCGCGATACCTCGGGTAACACTTGGCGCACAACCAAAGTTGGAAACAGCTATGTCACCCAAGGGCCGAACGGTCAGACTCAGACGACAACAAAACTCGGCAACAGCTACATAACCCGCGATTCCTCCAGCGGCAAAACCCTCACCACCTCCCCGCTCGGAAACTCCTACCAGACCCGCTCCAACACAGGCGCCGCCTGGTCCACCAGTCCCCTTGGAAACAATTTCATCACCCGCGAAACCACTTCCGGAAAGGATTCCAAACCCGCTCTGATTGTGATTCCAAAAGCCAAGTGAAGCTCGCGCCCGCAAAATCAGGACTCTTACTGAATTGACACGCCACATGGCACTCGTAGCTTTCCGCAGCCATGGATCATCCTTTGAAATTGCACAATGCATCGGTTTCCTTCATCGCCCCGTGCAGGGTGGGGGAGTTCCAAAGCTTGCGCCGCGATCTCCGCCGGATCGCTTGTCTTTGTTTACTGATGGCTTTTTTCGGTGCATGCGCTCCCCAAGGTGACGCGCGCGGGAGAGACCGTATATCGGTTTACTCCACCGCCTACCTCACCGAGAACAATACCATCGCCTTCGCCTCGCGCACCGGCAAAAAACCCGAAGCCAAACCCCGCCAAGACTGGGTTTGGACGGGGGATGGCATTCTCGGCGCGCCATCCATCGAGATCGATCTCACCACCCAAACCGTCGGGTTTTTCAAAGGCGGCGTCGAAGTCGGGAAATCCCCCATCTCCAGTGGTCGCGAAGGTTACACCACGCCGACAGGCAGCTTCTCGATTTTGCAGAAAAACAAAAACCATGTTTCAAGTCTCTACGGAGACTATGTGGATGCAGAAGGCAATGTGGTTAAGGCAAATGTGGCCTCCAATCGGGACGCCCGTCCAAAGGGAACAACCTTCCGCGGAGCCCCGATGCCCTATTTCATGAGAATCTTCGGAGGCGTCGGCATGCACGCCGGCTACCTCCCCGGCTACCCAGCCTCCCACGGCTGCATCCGCATGCCCCGCGGCGCCGCCCAGCGTTTCTTCGAAAATGCCCCGCTCGGCACCCCCGTTCGAGTAGTCCGCTGATCACTTCCCGAATCCGCAAGGAGCGTGAAGTCACTTTCTCATGCTCGGCCATATGGCCAGTTCCAGTCGCTTTTGGTGAATCAATCCCTGCCCGAAAATTGAAATTGCGCCCGCCTTAAATCGTTTCCAAAGCAGCGCCATGATTTCTGGAAAACCTAGCTTCCGGAAAGCGCAACCAAGCGTCTCATTTTGCAGGATTCCCGAAAGCCAGCCTTGGACTTCTTTGAAATCATCAAAAACAAACTTATTCCCGCTGTCGATCAAGGCGATCGTGAAAAAGATTATGAAATCGTCTATGGAAGCTTACGCGAAAAATACGAGGAACACCGCAAGGTCATCGACCAAGTGGTTAAAGAGACCACCAGCGAAAACCAACGCATCGAAGCCAAGGCCAAAGAATCCATCACCACGCGGACGGGCATCATGCTGGCTCTCGCCTTGGGGGTGCCACTCGCCACGATCATCTACTCCGCTCTGTTCACCCGCTCGATTTATCAGGCCTTGTCAAAAATGTATCCGATGCCATCGGTTGCGCCTCCAAGCAGATCGCAGATGCCGCGACGCGGGTTTCAGCCTCAAGCCAATCACTCGCGGAGGGTGCTAACGAACAAGCGACTTCTCTCGAGGAAACAAA
The DNA here is from genome assembly GCA_947487745.1 of Spartobacteria bacterium. Lineage (GTDB taxonomy): Bacteria > Verrucomicrobiota > Verrucomicrobiia > Chthoniobacterales > Terrimicrobiaceae > UBA967. The sequence goes on from CANKXQ010000003.1 coordinate 6,946, forward strand.
TTCCGCACTCGAGGAAATGTCACCCATGATTTCGCTAATGCTGACCACAGCGGCAACGCCAGGGACATAGCCGCCGAGACTCGCCAATCCGCCGAAAATGGAGTTGATGAAATGGTCGAAATGATGGACGCCATGGAGGCAAACAAACTATCCAGCAATAAAATCCCGAAGAGTGTCAAATCCATCGATGAAATTTCATTCCAGACCAACATTCTGGCATTGAATGCCGCAGTGGAGGCTGCTCGGGCGGACAAAGCCGGTGCAGGGTTTGCCGTTGTGGCCGATGAAGTGCGTAGCCTCGCTCAACGCGCTGCGACAGCAGCCAAGGAAACTTCAGGCAAAATCGATGACGCCATTCAAAAGAGCAATGCCGGCGTGATCATCACGACGAAAGTCAAAGGAAGCCTCCATCAGATCGTAGATAAAGCCCGCCAGGTGGACCAACTCCTCGTCGAAATTGCAACCGCCTCCAAAGAGCAAAGCAGCGGCATCCAGCAAGTGAATGTGGCCGTTTCCCAGACGAATAAAGTGACTCAAGCCAACGCCGCCGGCGCCGAAGAAACCGCTTCCGCTTCAGACGAGCTAACCGCTCAAGCCAGGGAACTCAAAAATGCGGTCCTGCAACTCCAGGTGCTTATCAACGGGTCGTCCGCCAGCAGCAACCGGATCTGATTGATACAGCTTCCGGAAGCAACGCCGCTGCGCGGCTGAATAATGCCTCATTCCAGACGATGAATGAGTCTGGACTGGAAGTGTCGATTAAGATTTTCAGGGCGTGCGCTCCTGTGGGTCTGCTAGCCCAGAATTTTATGGCGAATGGATTTACTCGACCAAACCGTAATTTGATTTTGTATCACTTTTTTTGGACGCCCCCCCTTCAAGACGTCTGCGCCACCTTCTAAAATTCCTAAAGAGATGGGCTGTTGATGTCAGTCTTGAGATACGGCGTCCGGTGTCGGCAGGAGATCGCCTTCTTTAGCGAAGAGTGCGTTGGCGGCATCGTCCGGTGCGGATTCGACATTGCGGAGTTGGCGTTGCATGGCGCGCGTGCGGGTGCCAACCTGATCGATTTCGTTTGTTGCGGACTGGAGTTTGCTTTTCACCTTTTCTAGGACGCCTCCGAACTTTGAGAATTCGGTTTTCACAGCACTGAGTGTTTGCCAGACCTCGCTGGAGCGTTGTTCGATGGCCAGGGTCCGGAAGCCCATTTGCAGGCTGTTAAGCAGGGCGACGAGGGTGGTCGGGCCAGCGATGACGACCCGGTGCTCGAGTTGGATGCTTTCGGCGAGTTCGCGGCGGCGGAGCACTTCCGCGTAGAGGCCCTCGGTCGGAAGGAACATGATGGCGAAATCGGTTGTCGCGGGTGGATTGAGGTATTTTTCGCGGATGTCCTTCGCGTTCGATTTGATCCGGATTTCCAGTTGCCGGGCTGCGTTCTCGGCTTCGGTCGCATCGCCATTTTCTGTTGCAGCAACCAGGCGTTCGTAGTCTTCCTTGGGAAACTTGGCGTCGATGGGAAGCCAGACGATCGATCCGTCGTTTGAGCGCCCTGGGAGTTTGACGGCGAATTCCACGCGCTCCAGTCCGCCTTTGGTGGCCACGTTGGTGTCGTATTGTTGCGGGCTGAGGAATTGCTCGAGAATCGTAGCGAGTTGGAATTCTCCCCAGGCGCCACGGCGGGTGACGTTGGTCATGACACGCTTCAAATCCCCGACACCCTCGGCGAGGCTTTGCATGTTGAGCATCGCATTTTGAACCTTGTCGAGGTTGTCACTCACGAGCTTGAAGGACTCTCCGAGACGCCGCTCCAGTGTGGTCTGGAGCTTTTCCTCGACCGTGGCCCGCATGGCTTCGAGTTTCGCGTTGTTGTCTTGTTGCAGGCTGGTCAGCTTGGCCTCCACCGAGGTGCGGAGCGTCTCGAGTTTTTCGTTGTTCGTTTGCGTGAGCCGGTCCAGTTGGTTGCGGAATCCCTCGAGTTGTTGGTTTTGGAGTTCGAAGGATGTGGTCACCGATCTCTCCAATGATTCCCTGAGCGTGTTGGTGGCGAGTGAGAGTGTGCTGAGAGCCTCCCGCACGGGGTCTGAGTTTTGGCGTAACGCGAAGTCGAGTGTTTGCGTCAGCTCCTGACGCGATGTGGTCTGTTGCTGCGCGAATTGCTCGCGCAAAATTTCGGCTGGGCGGCCGCTGTCCTTGTTTCGGAGGTGCAACAAAAACAAAGATGCCAGCAGTGTGAGAAGCGATACTCCCAGGGCTGCGAAAAGGATGATTTCCATAGGCGCAATTCATACAGCAAAGCTCAGGCGGTATCAGTAAAACTTCCTAAAGGATTTTTTTGGACAGGAATAATCTTGATCAATACGCGCCTGTGCCAAACCTGTCGGCATGGTTCGATTACTCGCTTTGTTTTTAATGGTCGGCGTGCTCACGGCGAAGGCCGAGGTGGAACGCGAATTTATCCTCGTGAGTGGTGGGCCATCCCTTCACGAGTGGGAGAAATTCAAGGCCGAGCCGCATGATCGCTGGTGGGGCAATTTTATCCGCTCGGCTCGTGTGCGTATTCAAGAAATTCAGGCGAAGTCGGGCCCAGGGACGAAAATCACCTGGCTCGTTCACAAGCCCAGCTACCTGCGCCGGGCTTCCAGGCAGGACAAACAGGATCTCATCGCGAACATCGTTTCCGTTCGCGACAAATACGGAGTTAAACTTCTGTGGTTCGATGAGGGGGGTGAGCTGATCGAGTATTTGAATGCTGGCCAGCCAAGGGATCGCGTGAAGATTGCCAATTTTGAATACTACGGACACTCCAATCGAGCCTGCTGGATGTTTGATTACAGCAATGAGATCGATAGCGGGTCCAAGAGCTGGCTGCACGAAAACGAGCTCGCCCGCATCCACCGCGATATTTTCACCCGCGATGCCTTCATTAAGAGCTGGAGCTGCCACACCGGCGAGAGCATGAGCAAGAAATGGAAGCGCGCGACCGGCAAGCGAATGATCGGGGCGATTGGCAAGACGGATTACTCCTACGGCCATCTGCGCAACTGGACGCCCGCCCTGAGCAAGGGCGCGCGCTGGGGAGGGTAGGGGCTCAGGGTTTGCGTTTGCCGCCAGCCAGAAGCTTCGCGGCCTCCTTGGCATTCTCTGCTGTATCGACCCCGGGACCTGCGGCCTTGGTGGTGATGATACGGATTTTTGCGCCGTGCTCCAAGGCGCGGAGTTGTTCCAATTTTTCCGATTTCTCAAGAGGCGTCTGCTTCCATTTTACGAAATCCAAAAGAAATTTCCGCCGGTATCCATAAATGCCAAGATGCCGGAAACGGGCAGGACTGGCGTCGCCATCGCGGTCGCAGGGAATCGGGCTGCGTGAGAAATAAAGGGCGTCGCCGCTGAGTCCGGTCACGACTTTCACGCAATTCGGGTTCTCGAGTTCGCCCTCAGCCAGCGGACAAGCGGCTGTTGACATCGCGAGCGACTTTTCTTTTTGGAGCACTTCGATGAGGCGGCGAATCAACGCAGGCTCGATGAAGGGCTCGTCTCCTTGCACATTCAGAATCACATCAAAGCCCGTCAATTTTTTTGCCACCTCGGCGATGCGGTCGGTTCCGGTTGGGTGCTTTCCGGAAGTGAGCGCCACATCCGCGCCGAACGCGAAGGCCGCCTCGGCGATGCGCATATCATCCGTCGCGATGATCACCTCATCCGCCTCGCGGACTTTTCTGCAGCGCTCCCACACATGCTGAACAAGCGGCTTGCCGGCAAGTTCGAGAAGGGGTTTCCCAGGTAGGCGGCTGGAGGCCCATCGGGCTGGAATAATAATCGCGGTCTTGGACATGGTTAACGGCCTATCGGATTCGCGTTCTCGGATCGAGAAAAAGGCCGCCTGTGAAAAAAACTATTCCAGAGGCTTGACTTGGTGGGGTGCTGTGTTATGTAGACCGACCCGCGCGCCATCAGAAATTCGCCGTCGGTCCTGTGGTCGTCATCTTTGATGCTCGGCCTCAAGCGCACAGGGAAACCCGGCGAAATTGCAGAAACATCACACATATGCCAGTTCGTCTTGGTCGGTTTGAAATGCCCAAATCCCTCGTCAAAGAGGAAAAGTCATCCACAGATAAGTATGCTCTCTTTGTTGCCGAGCCTTTTGAGGCTGGTTACGGGCACACCATCGGAAACTCGCTTCGCCGCGTGCTCCTCAGCTCTCTTGAAGGTGCCGCCATCACCTCGGTGAAAATTGAAGGCGTTCAGCACGAATTCAGCACTCTTACCGGAGTCGTCGAAGATGTCGTGGACATCATCCTCAATCTCAAAAAAATCAAATTCAAAGCCCATGACCACGAGCCCCGCACTCTGAAGCTCGCCGTCAACAAGGAGGGCGTCATCACAGCCGGTGACATCCAGAGCACAAACCAGTGCGAGGTTTTGAATCCCGAGCAGATCATCTGCACGCTCGATAAGAAGATGAAATTCGAGGCGGAGTTCGAAGTGAAGGTTGGCCGCGGTTTTGCCACCGGCGATGAGAACAAGCGCTCGGATCAGCCAATCGGCGTCATCGCCATCGACTCGATTTTCTCTCCTGTGACCCGCGTCAAGTATGCTGTGCAAAACACACGCGTCGGTCAGCGCACCGACTACGACAAGGTCATCTTGGAAATCTGGACCGATGGTCGCATCTCTCCAGACGATGCTCTCCTGCAGGCTTCGGCCATTCTCCGTCACCACTTGGATGTGTTCGTCGGCTTCGATGAAAATGTCGTCGAGTTTGATGAAACTCCCCAAGAGGTCAGCCAAGAAAACAGCCGTCTCAAGAAGCTCCTCAACATGAGCGTCAACGAGATCGAGCTTTCAGTTCGCGCGGCAAACTGCCTCAACAACGCCAACATCACTTCCGTGGGACAACTCGCTCTCAAGAGCGAAGCCGAGATGCTCAAGTATCGCAACTTCGGTAAAAAATCCCTCAACGAAATCAAAGACAAACTCATTCAACTCGGTTTGGGCCTCGGTATGAAGCTCGACCAGGGTCTCATCGAACTTCCCGCTGTGGAGGAATCCAAATAACACGCCATGCGCCATCGTAAGAAAACTGTCAAACTCGGTCGCTCGACCTCTCACCGCGATGCTTTGCTCGCCAATCAGGTCTGCAGCCTCATCGAACACAAACGCATCAAAACCACTCTCGCCAAGGCCAAAGCCGTCCGTCCGCTCGCGGAAAAGATGGTCACTCTCGGCAAGCGTGGTGATCTGCATGCACGCCGCCTTGCCGCAGGCTACCTCGGTCAAAAAGACGCCGTCAAAAAGCTCTTCACCGAAGTCGCTCCGCGCGCAGCCACACGCAAAGGTGGCTACACCCGCATCATCAAGCTCGGTCAGCGCATGAGTGATTCCGCTCCTATGGCCTATATCGAGTGGGTTGATACGGAAGGCGTTGGCATCGAGGAGACGGTTGTTGAAACCGCAGCCTCCTCGGAAGCCAAAAAGTCCGAGTAAAAACCTGGCGGGATGCCACAGGCTTTCCCGCTAAAAATTTCAACCTGAAACCGGTGGAAGATTTCTCCCGAGGAATCCCCTGACGGACCGGGCGGGACCAGCAATGGTCCCGCCCGTTTCTCTTCCTGAAGACCATGAACCCACTTGCTGAAGATTACGCCCGCTTTGTCATTCCTACCTATGGCCGATTCGATCTCGATATCGAGATCGGATCTGGATGTTTCATACATGATGCTTCGGGTCGCAAAATTTTAGACTTTGGCGCTGGCATTGCCGTGTGTTCGCTCGGTCACGCCCACCCGGAGGTCACCAGTGCCGTCTGCGGGCAGGCAGGCAAGCTCGTCCACACCTCCAATCTTTACCGCACAGGTCCTCAGGCGGATCTTGCGCGGCGTCTTGTCGAAATCACCGGCGAGGGGAAAGTTTTCTTTTGCAACAGTGGTGCCGAAGCCAATGAGGGGCTGATCAAGCTCGCCCGTCGCTTCGGCAGCGCCACGGGCAGGTCTGGGATTCTAACATTCACCGGATCCTTCCACGGACGCACGATGGCCTGCATTTCTGCTACCGGGCAGGACAAGGTCAAAAAAGATTTCGGCCCGCTTTTGCCAGGTTTCCAACACTTGCCGTTCGGCGACCTTGATGCGGTGCGGGCTGCCGTGGACTCCAATTCCATCGCAATCCTCGTCGAGGCGATTCAAGGTGAAGGGGGGGTTCATCCTGCGACTGCGGATTTCCTGCGGGGCCTGCGGGCTCTCTGCGACGAGCGGGATATGCTCCTGCTATTTGACGAAGTGCAGTGTGGTCTCGGTCGGACCGGGCATTGGTGCGGTTGGCATGCGATCGCGGAGGATGTTCAGCCCGATGGCGTCTCGTGGGCCAAAGGGATCGCCAACGGTTTTCCGCTCGGCGCGTTTTGGGCCTCAAGCCGAGCTATTGACGAAAGAGGTTCGTTCTGCGACCTGCTCGGCGCGGGAAGTCACGGCACAACCTATGGCGGCAACCCTGTTTGCTGTGCTGCCGGGTTGAAGGTGCTTGAAATCATCGAGCGCGACGGACTCCTCGAGAGTGCCCGCTCGCTAGGCGAATACTTGGCCTCCTCACTCAGGGCGCTTACAAGCCCTCACATCACAGAAGTTCGCGCTATCGGACTCATGATTGGTGTTCAGCTGGGTAGTGATTTTCCAAAAACCACACGCCCGCCAGCGCTGGAAGTCGTGACCCGGGCTATGTCGGCCGGATTGCTTGTCATTCCCGCCGGAGAAAACGTCGTGCGTTTTCTGCCGCCGCTCAATGTCACTCGCGCTGAAATCGACGAAGCTGCAGCCAAATTTTCCGAAACTCTTCGTTCCATCGAGTCTGCGAACTGAAGCTACACTCGATCCATATCATGAAACATCTTCTCTCCATCGAGTCCCTCACCGCACAGGATATCGAGACTATCCTCGACGACACCGCCGTTATGAAATCCACGCGGGGTCAACATATCGAGCACCCGCTTCGGCATCAATGCTGGGCGCTCATGTTTTCCAAATCCTCCACCCGCACCCGCGTCTCGTTCGAGGTCGGCATTCGTGAACTCGGCGGCGATGCGCTTTTTCTTGCTGCGGCGGATATCCAGCTCGGGCGAGGGGAGCCGATTCGCGACACGGCCCGCGTCATGGGGCGCATGCTGCACGGTGCAGTGATTCGAACTTTTGATCAAAAGGATGTCGAGGACTTCGCGGCCTTCAGCGGCATTTCAACCATCAACGCTCTCACCGACGAAGAGCATCCCTGCCAGATTTTGGCAGACCTTTTTTCGATCCGGGAAACGCGTGGCTCGCTCGACGGGTTGCGCGTGGCATTCATTGGAGATGGCGACTGCAATGTGGCCCGGTCTTGGATTTGGGCTGCCGCCCGCTGTGGATTTGAGCTTGTTATCGCTGCACCTCCGAAATTCCAGCCCCCCGTGGAATTGCTCGAGCGCGCTGGAGGAAAAGTCCGCCTCACCTCAGATCCCTCGGAAGCCGCTGCCGGTGCTGATGTGCTCTACACCGATGTCTGGGTCAGCATGGGTAAGGAGGAGGAGGCTGCTTACCGCTTAGCTCAGTTTCAAGGTTATCAAATCAACGCGGAGCTCGTCGCGCTTGCCACGCCGGGTGCATTAGTGATGCACTGCCTGCCAGCCTACCGTGGCAAGGAAATCGATGAGGCTACTCTCGAAAACCATGCCGATACCATTTTCCGGCAAGCCGAAAATCGTCTCCACACGCAGAAAGCCATCATGGCCCGTCTTGTAAAAAATGCACAGAGGAGTCGCTGAAAATTGACAAACATCCTCACCTCTGGAATTACTTCACCAATCTTAAAGTTCACCCAAGTTCATATGCCTGACCCCAAAAAAGAAACCGTTCGTATTGTCCTTCCCAACCGTCGTCCGGTTCCGCCTCCTCCAGCCCAAGGAAGTGAGGCAGCCATGATCAATCTTCCCGCCAAGCCTGTTGCAGCGGTCAGTGGTCTTGTGCCACCCCCGCCACCTGTTTCTTCTCTTGCCAAACCTGTCGTGCCTGGAGGAGTTGTGCCTCCCGCTCCACCTCTTGCGATTCCAGCCATCAAACCGCCTGTCGCCTCCGGCCTCGCTCCAAAGATTCCTGCTGCTCCAGTTGTTCCAAAAGCGCCCGGAGTGGTTCCGCCTGCTCCGGCAGCGCCTGCCGTTGCGATCAAGCCGCCTGCTGTCGCTGGTGAAGCGCCAAAGACTCCTGCCGCGCCCGTTTTGCCAAAAGCGCCCGGAGTGGTTCCGCCTGCTCCGGCAGCGCCTGCCGTTGCGATCAAGCCGCCTGCTGTCGCTGGCGAAGCGCCAAAGATTCCTGCCGCGCCCGTTTTGCCAAAAGCACCTGGAGCAGTTCCGCCCGCTCCTACAGCACCAGCAGTGGCAATCAAGCCGCCTGCTGTCGCTGGCGAAGCGCCAAAGATTCCGGTAGCGCCTGTTTTGCCAAAGGCACCCGGAGCAGCTCCTGCCGCTCCCACAGTGCCTGCCGTGGCGATCAAGCCGCCAGCCGCAGCAGCTGAAGCGCCTAAAGCTCCAGCGCCAGCCGCTCCAGTGAGTGCCGCATCGCTCAAAAAGGAGACTGCAAAGATCAGCTTGCCTGCGGCCGCAAAGACCGTTCCTCAGGCCACGATGAATCTCAAAAAGGCAGCTCCAGCAGCAGCCGCTCCGACTGAGAAAAAATCCGCGCCTACAGAAGCCGCTGCAATCAATGTCGCTGCTGGCAAAGCCGACAATTCCGATCTCATTCTCGGTATCGCCGCGACTGTCGTGGCATTGGCCTCGCTTGGCATCCAACTCTGGACGATGCTAGGCTGATCCTTCTTTTTTTTAAAAAACCAACAATACCTTTCCTATGGCGAATCCTAATGTCACTGAACTCAACGACGCGAATTTCACCTCTTTCATCGAAGCTGCCAGCACCCCTGTTCTGGTCGATTTCTGGGCTCCTTGGTGCGCTCCTTGCCGTATGCTCGGTCCGGTGGTGGATGAAATCGCCACTGAGAATGTCGGCAAATTCGCAATCGCCAAAGTCAATGTCGATGACGCTCCCGGCGTTTCCGCGCAATTCGGTATTCGCAGCATCCCGTCGCTCATCTATTTCAAAGGCGGCCTCAAGCGTGACCAGTCCGTTGGCGTGAGCGGCAAAGGAGAGATCGTCTCCAAGCTCACCGCTTTGCTCTAAGACGCCGGCGCTCGGACTCGCTGAGATATCTCATGCCTTTGAGTTTGGTTTTGATCGGCGAAATTGCTCGGATGTCTTCAGTTAGTGCCGTCTCGCTGCACATTGGTTCTGTGTATGATAGAGTATCTTTTTCATGCGTATAGCGGTCATAGCTGACACACACGGAATCTTGCCGGAAAAAATCGTGCCTGCGCTGAAATCAGCGGACGAGATCTGGCATTTGGGAGATTTCTGCAATTTTTCCACGTTCAGTGCATGCGTGGGATTTGGAAAGTTATTTTATGGTGTTCTGGGAAACAATGACTTTGGACTCGACCTGCCGATTTTCCTTGAGCTGAATCGTTTTGGCAGGACATTTCATCTTATCCATATCCTTCCGCGCAGGCTGCCATTGGCGGATTTTCTCTTGTTCGGCCACACGCATATCCCGCGCGACGAGCAAGTCGGCGGCTGTCGCCTTCTGAATCCCGGCACAAGTGGGAGGCCCAACAAAGGCTCCCCGCCAAGCTGGGCATGGCTGGAGGTCTCTGAAAACGGCCAGGTCTCTTGGATCTTGAATCCGCTCTAGGCTGCCCGTTCAATGGCAACCGCAACCGGTGCCGCAGGATGACGGGGCAGGGGATGCCTTGCCTTTTTGCATGAAGCCGAGGCCGCCGCTGATGATGCGCCGCACGGGCTCGCCGGTTTCGGGATGTTGGGTGAGCGGCTTGTCGGTCATGCGTTGCTGGAACTCGAAAACCTGCGGCTCGGTTGAGTCGTCGGCCGGGATGGTTTCGTAAATGTAGGTGGTCATGGCTTGGTTTGAGATTTTTGAGGCACCTTGACGATGCGCGAAATGTCGTAGCCTTGCGAGCGGGCGGTTTCAAGCGCTGCGGTGTAGTCTTTTTCAGACATCACAGGTTCGCGGCTCATGATCCAGATCAGGCTGCGGTCGGGATAGCCGATCGTCGTGTGGCGGTAATCCGGCGAGAGGTCGATAACGAGGAATGGGGCTTTGAATGGCCAAAGAAATTGCACGGCCCACTCGGCGTTGGTTTTGGTATTCACCACAGTGGCGGTGGCCTTCATCTCTTGGCGGGGTGCTTCGAGGGATTTTTTGTGGAATGCGTAGCGGATGTCGATTTTTCCGTCGGGCCGAAGTTTGTAGATATCCATCGTGCCCACATTGTTTTTTTCGACGAACCAAGGGATGGTGCCGATCACATACCAGTCGCCCATGAACCGGTTGAGATTCACATGATCCACGGTGCGGAGCGGTGCTTGTTTTGGCAGGGTTCCGCAGCCCGCGAGTGCGATGGTGGCGATGGCAAGGAGTGTTTTCATTTGGGATTCCTTCAAAATGATCTTCGGTCTTCCCAAAATCAAATTCCTATTTAGTTTTCGGCCCGACATGAGTCCATTGGAATATCTTTTACAACCGGCGATCCTTTTCTTTTTGATTGGCATCCTCGCCGTGATCGTCAAGTCGGACCTTGAAATTCCGGAGTCCTTCTTAAAAGTTCTCTCATTATATTTACTTTTCGCTCTAGGATTTAAAGGTGGAACCGAACTTCAAAAGACGCCGATGTCCATGGAGGTTTTGCTACCTTTGCTCATAGCCACGGCAGCTTCCTTTGTGATTCCGCTGATTGTTTATCCTATTGTGAGAAGGAAGTTCAGCGTGCCTGATTCGGCGGCTGTGGCGGCGACTTATGGCTCGGTGAGCGCAGTCACTTTCATGACGGCTGCATCCTACCTTGATGCGCGCCAGATTCCCTTCGGCGGTTACATGGTGGCGGCACTGGCCTTGATGGAGAGCCCCGCGATTTTAACCGGCCTTGTGCTGGCGAGATGGAATGACACCAATTCTGGCAAAAATCGACTCTCCTGGGCGAGCGTCCTCCACGAGTGCCTGGCCAATAAATCTGTCCTCATCCTCATCTGCAGTCTTCTGGCGGGAATGGTGACTCCGGCATCCGGCGCCAAGGCGCTTCAGCCTTTTGTGAGCCAGCTTTTCCCAGGCATGCTCTGTTTTTTTCTGTTGGATCTTGGCTTGGTCGCAGCGCGGCGCATTGCGGATTTGCGCGCGGGAGGCATTTTTTCCGTCGCCTTTGCGCTGGCCTTTCCGATCATTTCCGGTGGTTGCGCGCTCCTCATCGCCTACTTCTGTGGATTCAAAGAGGGGGATGCATTTCTTTTTGCGATTCTGTGCGCGAGCGGATCCTACATCGCTGTTCCTGCTGCCTTCCGGGCCGCGCTTCCGGCTGCAAACCCCAGTGTCTATGTCGGTCTTGCCCTCGGGGTCACCTTTCCCTTTAACCTTCTCATCGGCATTCCTCTCGCCTACACCATCGTGCACAGTGCTTGGCACTGATCACCAGCACCCAGTCTTCATCCATTTATGAAAAAAACCGCTCTCATTTTCTCAGGCCAAGGCGCCCAAACCGTCGGTATGGGCAAGGATCTCGCTGCCGAGTATCCCTGTGCCGCCGATCTTTTCCACCGCGCCGATTCGATCCTTGGCTATTCGCTCAGCCAAATCGCCTTTGAAGGCCCAGCCGAGGAACTCACCAATACCTCTGTCTGCCAGCCCGCACTCTATGTCCACGGCCTCGCCTGCCTTGCCGTTCTGAAAGAGAAACTCCCTGCTCTCGATTTTCAAGCCACTGCCGGCCTCTCGCTCGGGGAGTTCACCGCACATGCCGCAGCTGGAACTTTCGATTTTGAGACCGGGCTCCGCCTTGTGGACAAGCGCGCCCGCGCCATGCAGGAAGCCTGCGAGGGGTCTGAAGGCGCCATGGCGGCCATCATTGGCGGCGAGGAAGACCGCGTGCGGGAACTGGCTGCCGTCGCCGATGTGGATGTCGCCAATATCAATGCCCCAGGACAAATCGTTCTCTCGGGCGAATCTTCCAAAATCGTCGTCGCTGTCTCCTTGGCCAAGGAATACAGCGCCAGAAAGGCCGTCGAACTCACCGTCGCCGGTGCCTTCCACTCGCGCCTCATGGAGCCCGCCTACCAGACACTCTCCGTTGCTCTTGCTGAAACGCCGATGAACTCTCCGCGCGTCCCTGTTGTTTGCAATGTGGACGCCATCAAGGTCGGCGATGCTGAAATCATCCGTCGCACGCTCGCTGACCAGGTGACTGGGAGCGTCTGCTGGTCCCAAAGCATCGAATACCTCATCGACCATCTGCACATCGAGCAATTCATCGAACTCGGACCCGGCGGCGTGCTTGCCGGTCTCGTGGGCCGCATCCGCAAAGGGACACCCGTCATCTCGATCTCGAACTCCGCCACACTC
>CANKXQ010000004.1 GCA_947487745.1 Spartobacteria bacterium
CCATTTCACGCTGTCCGTGCCACTCAAGAAGTGCTTCACGGGTTTGCCATCCACCGCGATGATTTGGTCTCCGGGGCGCAGTCCGGCCACGGCTGCGGGACCGCCATCTTTCACATAGCCAACGACAGTGGTGTCGAATTCGCTCTGGGGCTTTCCGACCACCCACACGATGCAGGCCATGGCAAAAGCGAGGCCGAAGCTGAAAAGCGGCCCTGCCGCGGCGACGATGATTTTATCGAGCGGCTTGACGGGTGGAAGTTGTTCGCGGGCGTTTTCGGATTCCCCCTCGAGCGCCTCCATGGGCGCGAGTTGGGGAATGGCAACGAAGCCACCTGCGGGAATCGAGCCGAGCCGGTATTCCACCCCGCCGATCGTTTTGCTCCAGATTGGCTTTCCGAACCAGATGGCAAACTTCTCGACCACGAGACCGCGCCAGCGCGCTGCTAAAAAGTGCCCCAATTCGTGGACGACAATCAGGAGGTTGAAAATGAGGAGAACCTCGATGCAGATGAATAAGAATTTCAGTCCGTCAAAAAACATAATGAGGTTCCCACCATCCTCCGATCCTTGAAAAAATCAATCCGGCACTGCGGAGCACCCTCGACAGCGGCAGGCGGGCGCGGATAAAAAAGCACCATGACAAGCATGACAGGACACGGCCGAGGCGAGGCCCGGACCAAAACCTGGGCGGCCGTTGTGGAGTGCCATTCAGTGAACCGCAAGACGGCGGAAGTCGTTCTCCACGCAGATCGAAGCGCTTCACGGCTTGAGCCGACCGTTCGCGAGCGGGTTCTCGAACGCATCTCCCGCGGGCGGGTTCAGGTGAATCTTTCCCTGGCCTGTTCAAAGGCTGCGGGACAGAGTTTTTTTGATGAGGATCGCGCCTTGGACTTTGTCAAACAGGCCCGCTCGCTGCAGAAAAAACTTGGGCTTGAAAGCGGCATCACCTTTGCTGATGTGGTCGCGGCTCCCGGCGTCGTCCGGACGGCGGATTCCCAGATCGACGATGCCGAGGAGGCGGTCATGACGGCCTTGGATCAAGCGCTCGACGGCCTCGTCGCCACGCGAGCGAGCGAGGGAGCTGCCCTTCAGAAAGTCCTGTCCAAAAGCGCGGACCGCTTGGCCGCCATCATCAAAAAAACAACACCGCTTGCCGGGAAAGTGACGACCTCTTATCGCGAAACCCTGCACAAGCGCATCGAGCGTGCGGGATTGAGCCTCGCGGTGGATGATCCGCGTCTCGCAGCCGAGGTCGCCATCTTCGCGGAGCGTTGCGACATCACGGAGGAACTCGAGCGCGCGGCGAGCCATATCGCCCAATTCCGCGAAAAACTTGATGCCAAGGGACCGGTTGGCCGAACGCTGGAATTTCTGACGCAGGAGCTCGGGCGCGAATTCAACACGCTCGGCTCCAAGTCCGCACACACCACCATCTCCCGCCTCGTCATCGAGGCGAAGTCGGAACTCGACCGCATTCGGGAACAACTCGCCAACATTGAATAACCTCACCATCCACCGCAAAGGCATCCTCTTCGTCATCTCCGCCCCGTCCGGAGCCGGCAAGACAACGCTCATCAGCTCGCTCCGCCACAAGCAGGATTTCATTTACTCCGTTTCCTGCACCACCCGCTCGCCAAGGCCCGGAGAGGTTCACGGCGAGGATTACTTTTTTTTGAGCCAAGAGGAATTCCAGCGCCACATCGAGGCGGGGGATTTTCTTGAGCACGCGGAGGTGCACGGCCGTTTTTACGGAACGCTGAAATCAACTGTGCTGAAGCACCTCACAGCCGGAGTGGATGTCTTGCTCGATGTGGACACGCTTGGCGCATCGAGCATTCGCGCGTGTGACGATCCCTTCATCCAAAGCGCGCTTGCGGATGTTTTCATCATGCCGCCAGGTCTTGATGAACTCGCGCGGCGGCTTCGCAGGCGCGGCACCGAGAGCGAGGAGCAGGTCGCCACTCGCCTCCACAACGCATCCGGTGAAATGCAAAAATGGCGTGACTATCGATACACCCTCATCAGTGGCTCGATGGAGGAGGATATTGAAAAATTCCGCGCCATCATGCGGGCAGAGCGCTACATGAGCAGCAGGCTTCAACTCGATTTCGCATGAGCAAAAAAAATGTCATCCTCGGTGTCTCCGGCTCGATCGCCTGCTACAAGGCTGTCGAGCTGGCAAGCCGCCTCACTCAGGCTGGGCGCAATGTGAATGTGGTGATGACAAAACATGCCACAGAGTTTGTCGCTCCGCTCACTTTCCAGACACTGTCGCGCAATCCGGTCACAACAGGAATTTTCGATGAAAAAGAATCCTGGCATCCCGGCCACATTGCCTTGGCCGACTCGGCGGATCTTCTTTTGATCGCTCCAGCCACTGCGAACACGATAGCCAAACTCGCATGCGGTATCGCGGATGATGCGCTCACATCTATCGCTCTGGCATCCCAAGCCCCGCTCCTCATCGCACCTGCGATGAATGGCAAGATGTGGATGCATGCGGCGACTCAGGAAAATGTCGCCCGCCTGAAATCACGAGGCGCCCGTTTTATCGGCCCGGAAGGGGGATTGTTGGCGTGCGGATATGAGGGAATCGGTCGCCTCTGGGAGACAGTTGGCATTCTTGAGGAAGCTGAAAAAATCCTCTGTGCGCAATGATCCGGAAATTCCTGCAGAAGAAATTTTCACAAAAAACGATATTATTTAAAAAAAGGTGTTGACGTCGAAGTGCGTGAAACTTATTCACAGCAGCAGTGAGTTATTCACATGATGTTCACAAAAAATTTCCCGCATATGCGGAGAGAAAGGGGGGATATTAAATGCCAGTAGCAAAAAAACCTGCCGCTAAGAAACCCGCTGCCAAAAAGCCAGTTGCTAAGAAGCCAGTCGCCAAAAAAGCAGCCGCTGCCAAGCCAGCCGCCAAGAAAGCCGTTGCCAAAAAAGCGCCTGCTAAAAAAGCACCTGCTAAGAAAGCTCCAGCCGCAAAGGCCCCAGCTAAAAAGCCCGCTGCCAAAAAAGCAGTAGCTAAGAAAAAATAACATTCCTGTCCCAGGACAGGTCTTAACAACCAAGATGGGAGAAGTCGCAAGGCTTCTCCCATTTTGTTTTTTGAGAGTTTTCGACCTGCGGAGCCCAGCTCATCTCAAGGTGCTGGCTGCCGCGTGTTAGGTTAGATCGTTTTTTCGTTTGCGTCGTCTTCGCATTCCGTAAACTACCTGATTCTCATCACGCATGATTTCATCCACCGAAAAAGCCCTTCGCGATCTTCTCGCTCAACGAATCCTCATTTTGGACGGCGCGATGGGAACCATGATCCAGCAATACAAATTGCAGGAGGCCGACTATCGCGGGGAGCGTTTTGCAGATTGGAAGGGCCAGGATTTAAAAGGCAACAATGACCTGCTTGTGCTCACGAAGCCGCAGATCATTCGTGAGATTCATGGCAAATACATTGCCGCCGGGGCGGATATCATTGAAACGAACACATTCAATGCGACGACAATTTCCCAGGCCGACTACGGTCTCGAGCATCTTGTTCCCGAATTGAACTTGGCGGCGGCGAGGGTCGCACGCGAGGCGGCGGATGCCGTCACAAACAGGCGCGTCTTCGTGGCGGGGGCGATCGGGCCGCTCAACCGCACGCTATCGATTTCGCGGGATGTCAACGATCCCGGAAAGCGTGAAGTGACCTTCGAGGAGGTTGCTGCCGCCTACACCGAGCAGATTAAAAACCTCGTCGCAGGCGGGGTGGATATTCTGCTTGTTGAAACGATTTTCGACACGCTGAACGCGAAGGCTGCACTTTTTGCAATAGCCCGATTTTTTGAAAAGCACCCGCGCATGCCGGTCATGGCATCTGGCACGATCACCGACTTGAGCGGAAGAACGCTCACTGGTCAGACGGTGGAGGCTTTTCTCAATTCGCTTTCCCACTTTCCGCTTCTGTCCATCGGCCTCAATTGCGCTCTGGGGCCGAAAGAAATGCGGCCCTACATCGAGGAGCTCTCGAACATCTCGCCGTTCTTCGTTAGCACATATCCGAATGCCGGTCTGCCTGATCCGCTCTCGCCTACAGGATTTCCGGAGACTCCGGAGAGCCTCGCACCACAACTCCTCGAATGGGCAGAGCAGGGTTGGCTGAATATTATTGGCGGATGCTGCGGCACCACTCCCGGCCACATCAAAGCCATCGCCGATGTGGTTCGCGGATTGCCTCCGCGCCGGATTCCCGCCCGCACGGCGACTCTTAGATTGAGCGGCCTGGAGCCATTCACCGCGCGTCCGGAGATTCCCTTCATCAATATCGGCGAGCGGACGAATGTGACAGGCTCGCCAAAATTTGCGAAACTCATCCTCGCCGGAAACTACGACGAAGCCCTCGCTGTGGCGCGCCAGCAAGTAGAGGCCGGGGCGCAGATCATCGATGTGAACATGGACGAAGGCATGCTCGATGGTGCCGCCGCCATGACGAAGTTCCTCAACCTCGTGGCCAGCGAGCCGGACATTTCCCGTGTGCCGGTGATGATCGATTCCTCGAAATGGGAAGTCCTTGAGGCCGGTCTGCGCTGCGTCCAAGGCAAGTGCGTCGTCAACTCGATCAGCCTCAAAGAAGGTCCTGAAAAATTCAAGGAACAGGCCAGCCTTATTCGCGCCTACGGAGCCTCGACGATCGTCATGGCCTTCGACGAAAAGGGACAAGCCGATAGCTTCGAGCGCAAAATCCAAATCTGCGAACGCGCCTATCGCATGCTTGTCGATGAAGTGGGATTCCCGCCGGAGGACATCATTTTCGATCCAAACATCCTCACCGTTGCCACCGGCATCGAAGAGCACAACGACTACGCGAACGCATTCATCAATGCCACGCGCTGGATCAAGGAAAACCTCCCCTACGCCCGTGTGAGCGGCGGCATTAGCAACATCTCGTTTTCATTCCGTGGCAACAATCCTGTGCGCGAGGCCATGCACGCCGCGTTCCTTTACCATGCCATCAAGGCCGGGTTGGACATGGGGATTGTGAATGCCGGTCAGCTCGGTATTTACGAGGACATTCCAAAGGACCTCCTCGAACTCATCGAGGATGTCCTGCTGAACCGCCGTCTGGATGCCACCGAGCGCCTCGTCACATTTGCCGAGAATTTCAAGGCCTCGAAAACTGGCGGCACTGGCTCCGCTCCCGTGCAAGACACCGCCTGGCGCGAACTCCCTGTGGAGAAGCGCCTGCAGCATGCCCTTATCAAAGGCATCGTGGATCACATCGACGCCGACACCGAGGAGGCTCTGAAAAAATACGGCAAGCCGCTATCGGTCATCGAGGGGCCTCTCATGGATGGCATGAAAATCGTGGGCGACCTCTTTGGCGCGGGGAAAATGTTCCTGCCGCAGGTCGTGAAGAGTGCCCGCGTGATGAAAAAATCCGTCGCATGGCTCACCCCGCTCATGGAGGCCGAGCGCGCCGCGAATCCGAATGCCCGCACGCAGGGCCGCATTCTCATGGCCACGGTGAAAGGCGATGTCCACGATATCGGCAAAAACATCGTGGGCGTTGTCCTGGCCTGCAACAATTACGAAGTCATCGACATGGGCGTGATGGTTCCCTGCGAAAAAATCCTCGCCACTGCGCAGGAAAAAAATTGTGACATCATCGGCCTCTCCGGACTCATCACACCATCCCTCGACGAGATGATCCATGTCGCAAAGGAAATGCAGCGTCAGGGTTTCACCATCCCGCTCATGATCGGCGGTGCCACGACCAGCAGGGCGCACACGGCCGTCAAAATTTCCCAGTATTACTCCGGCGGAGTCGTTCATGTCCTCGACGCCTCCCGCGCCGTGAATGTCGCCAGCTCGCTTCTCAGTCCCGATCAAAAACCTGCGTTTCTCACGAATCTGGAATCCGACTACGAAAAACTCCGCATCGAACATGCCGGAAGACAAGCCGGGAAGCCAATGCTCCCGCTCGCAGAGGCTATCGCGAACGCGCCGAATCTCCCGCACGACAACATCGCTGTCCCGGAGCAAACGGGTGTGGTTGTTTTTGAATCCGCGAAACCCTGCTCCGGCTTCCCTCGTCGGATTGGTGGGCTTAAAGTCACCTCCGAGTCCGAACTCAAACAAATTTTCTCACTCGACTGCCCTCCGACTTGGTTCAGCACTGACGACACGCCAAAGATGGTCGAGGAAAAGCGCGCCCTTAAAGCAGCCTCTTTCGACAACGAACTCGTTCGCGAATTTCTCATCAGATATTGCCATCCTTTCAATTATTCTGCCGCCTTTGAAGGTGAACGCCCAGTCCTTGTTGTGGCGCCATCAACTTCGGGTAAAAACAAACTGCCATCGATTTTTGCGGACTGGCTTCAAAGCCATTTTCCGTGCGACATCGATGAAACCCTTGATGCGGTTTCCGCAGAAGAGGCAAAAAACCGCACAGGATATGTCGGCAAGGTGTCCCAACCCTCGACGATCGTCGTTCCAGAGGAATCGATCTCGGGCCTGGTCAATCGTCGCGTCCTTCTCGTGGACGACATTCTCACCAGCGGGGAAACCATCAATGCCATGCAGGAAGCATTGGAGGCGGCGGGCGTGAAAATTTCTGGCGTTCTCGTCCTTGGAGCCGCCATGAAAGCGAAACCTACTTTCGTCACCACCGTCAACCAACTTGCGAAACAACTCGCCGTCGATTCCGAAGAAAAATGGAAAACGGTGTATGAGGATTTCCAAGTAGCGCACAGCCAGTCCTATGCTAACCTCATCAGAAAGGCAAAAAACGATGCAACCAATCTACCCAAAGACATTAGAACACTTGTCGCCGCAAAAGCTGCAGCACTACGCAGAACTTCACGAACACATGTATCAAGAGAGCATCCGGCTCAATCGCACCCCGATTCCGGAGGAACTCCAGGATCCGCAGGAGTGGATGAACTTTTGCAAGTGGCGAAACGACAACTGGCGCAAATTGTGCCGCGAATCATCACCGAAAGTGGTGGAGATGTTGATGAAACGGGAAGCCGTTCAAGACTCTTGGCTCCTCAACGAAGAGCCGTCAGCCTCCGCGACCTGATTCCCTTCATCGACTGGTCGCCGTTTTTCCACACTTGGGAATTGCGCGGGCGGTATCCTGCGATTTTTGACGACCCGAATTGCGGGGTCGAAGCCAAGAAGCTTTTTGAGGATGCCCAGAAGTTGCTGGCCGAGATTGTTGCTGACGAGAGTCTGCAACTTCGCGGCGTGTGTGGACTTTTTCCGGCCAATCGCGATGGCGAGGACATCATTGTTTACACCGATGAGTCGCGCACCAATGAGGTCGTGCGCTTTCACGGTTTGCGCCAGCAAATGAAAAAGCCTGAGGGGCAGTTCAATTTCTCCATCGCTGATTTCGTCGCGCCCGCTCCAGCCAAGGATTATGTCGGCGCCTTTGCCGTCACTTCCGGCCACGGCATGCTCGAAGTGGTAAAAAAATTCAAAGCTGCGCATGACGATTACAATGTCATCATGACGGAGGCGATCGCCGACCGCTTCGCCGAGGCGTTTGCGGAATACATGCACAAGTTTGCGCGTGACGCATGGGGCTTCGGAAAGACTGAAAACCTGACGCCTGAGGAAATCATCCGCGAAAAATACCGTGGCATCCGCCCCGCGCCCGGTTATCCCGCTCAGCCCGACCACACGGAGAAATGGGCGATCTGGAAGCTTCTCGATGCAGAGCAAAATACCGGCATCACCCTCACGGAGAGCCTTGCCATGTTCCCGGCGAGCAGCGTGAGCGGGCTTTATTTTGGACATCCTGAGTCAAAATACTTCGCCGTTGGAAAAATCGAGCGCGACCAGATTGAAAGCTACGCGCAGCGTAAAGGCATGTCGGTTGAGGAAGCCCAGAAGTGGCTCCAGCCCTATTTGAACTACGACCCTGACAGCCAGCTCACACGGCCTTGCCAGCCTGGGGTCAGCAACTGATTTTTAAAAAATGAAAACCCTCGTCATAGGTCATCGCAACCCGGATATGGACTCGATCTGCTCTGCTATTGGATATGCGGAGTTCAAGCGCGCAACCGGAATGGATGGTGTCATCGCGGCCCGATGCGGAAACACCAACCAGCGGATCGATTTCGCTCTTCAAAAATTCGGCCTCGAGGCCCCGGTTTTCTTCGCCGATGTCTATCCCCGCATCGAGGATGTCATGCAACGGAATGTTGTAAGCATCCACCGCGACGCCCCTGTTTATCAGGCCATGACGCGTTTCGGTGAGGACAAGTTCCGCGGTCTGCCTGTCGTCGACGATGCCCGCAACTGCATCGGACTCCTCTCCGCATTCAAGCTCGGGAAATATCTCTTCCCGCCGATTGAGAACCTTTCCTCGAGCCGCATTGTGGAGGCTTCGATCGCACACATTCGCGAAGCCATACGGGCGACGCTCATCACTGGCAAGGAAGACACTGCCATCCGTCCGCGCACCTTGGTCGTTGCGGCCATGCTTACGGACTCGTTCAAAAAACGTCTTGAGCAGCTCGATATTCCTTCCACCGTTTTGATTGTCGGCGACCGCTGGAACATCCAAGAACTCTCGATCCTTGCCGGTGTGCCGGCCATCATCATCACAAACAATTTTTCCCCGCCGGATAAAATTCTCGCTCTGGCGCAGGAACACGGCACAACCCTCTTGTCATCGCCGCATGACACCGCGACGACCACGCTTCTGGCACGCGCAGCTGTGACTGCGGGGCAAATGCTCTCGCCGGATTTCACCTGTCTGTCAGCGGATGCCACCCTGCGGCAAACGCGCAACGACTTGGCAATAACATCGCAGTTTGCCTTTCCCGTTTTGGGGCCTCAGGGCCGCATGCAGGGAATCATCTCAAAAAGCGACCTGCTTCGGCCTGCACCCCGGCAGTTGATCTTGGTCGATCACAATGAACTGACTCAGGCGGTTGCCGGTGCGGAGGAGTTGCCGATCGTGGAAATCCTCGACCACCACCGAATCGGCGTGGCTCCGACCCAACAACCAATCCTCTTCATGAACCGCCCTGTGGGCTCCACAAGCACGATTGTGGCGGATTGTTTCCGCATGGCCCGCATTCCCATTCCCAAGCCAGTGGCGGGATTACTCATGTGCGGAATGATTTCCGACACCCTGAATCTCACTTCGCCCACAACGACTGCTGTGGACCGCGAGATCATGCAGGAACTTTCCAAAATCTGCGGCGTGAAGCCGGGCGATCTCGCCAACGAGATTTTCAGTGTCGGCTCGCCGCTCCTTACGCTCTCCACCAAGGAGGTCATCACCGCCGACTGCAAGGAATATGACGAAAGGGGCGTGGTTTTCAGCGTCTCACAGATCGAGGAAATCAGCTTCGCACAACTCGAGAAGCAGCGCTCAGCACTCTTGGAGGAGCTAGAGAAATACCGTGTGTCGCATGGTTACCTCTTCTCAACCCTTTTGATCACCGATGTGAACACCCAGAACTCGGTCCTCCTTGTCAATGGCGATGAGAGTTTCACGCGCCTCATCGATTTTCCCGAGGATGGCCTCAACGCGTGGCGCCTTGACGGGATTGTATCCCGCAAAAAGCAACTCCTGCCCTACCTCACGGAAACATTGGCGCGCATGGCCTGATTCTGCATCTCCATGAAATTCGGAGACAATCTCACCGGTTCGCTTCTCGTGGCGCACCCCTGCCTGCGTGATCCAAACTTCCGAAGGGCCATTGTCTTTCTCTCCCAACATTCCCCGCACGAGGGAGCGACGGGATTTATCCTGAACCGCCCGCTTCAAGCCCTGCCAGATGCCGGGGTGCCCGTCTTTATCGGCGGTCCCGTCGGCTCGGATGAAAGCCTCCTGACGAGCCTCCAATGGCGGGAAAACCCCACACTCGTGGCGTTTCGGGCCTTCACCGATGTGGCCGATGCCGAGTCGCGTCAAGGCTGGGAGAAGGGACTTCGAATTTTCGAAGGATACGCCGGTTGGTCTCCCGGTCAGCTTGAGCAGGAGATCGAAGGCAACACCTGGCTCGTCATTCCGCCCACGCGCGAGCTGATTGAAATGATTGATCCCTTCCCTGCGTGGCAGGGTATCATGCGGAATTCCGGACCCCTCCTGCACCTTCTCTCCGAGGCGCCGGATGATCCTGGATTGAACTGAGCGGCTTTCCAAGGGCCCCACGGCTTGCATTCAAATCGGGCGGAGGCTTTCTTTCACGTCGATGACAGGGACATCCTCGCAAAAACTGACATCGCAGGAGTATCCCGCAATCGAACGGGATTCGGATTTCAAAAGCGAGTTTTTCGATGGCGAGATGTTCGCGATGGGGGTGATTTCAAAAAGAGCTTCCCGCATTACGGTGAATCTCACCGGCGGCTTTCACGCCGCAATACGAGGCAAAGACGGCGAGCTTTTCTCCTCCGATCTCCGCGTTAAAGTCAGTGCCAACGGCCTCTACACTTATCCCGACCTGACAATCGTTTGTGGTCCCGTCGATGTGGAGGACGAGCAGGCCGTTGTCTTGCTGAACCCAACGCTCATCATTGAGGTGCTGTCTCCGGGGACGGAGCGCTACGACCGTGGCATAAAATTTGATCTCTACCGCAAGCTGGATTCCCTCAAGGAATATGTGTGCCGCGGATGATTGGGTTGTTTCTGGCACTGGCCATGCGTCTTGCAGCCCTTTGTGGAGCGAGCCTGCTCATCAGTATGAGCAATCCGGTGACATCGCTTTTCGGTTTCAACCTCTCGGTAAAAGATTTCATCCTGCTCAGCGGCGGTCTGTTTCTGACATGGAAGGCGGTGAAGGAAATCCACCACTGCGTGGAATATCCCACACCGCAAGGTGGCACGGGCGTTGGCGGTGCTGTGACGGCAACCTTCGCCTCGGCCATTCTTCAGATCGTGCTTCTGGATGCGGTCTTCTCGATTGATTCGGTGATCACGGCTGTGGGGCTCACATCCAGCATGCAGGTGATCATCATAGCAGTGTTGGGTTCGTTTGGAGTCGTGCTGGCTTTTGCCAAACCCATCGGGGAGTTCGTCGTCCGCCATGCCGCTCTAAAAATATTGGCACTCTCTTTTCTGGTCTGCATCGGAATGACCTTGATTCTTGAAGGTCTGCACAAGCATGTGGAAAAGGAATTCCTCTACCTGCCCATGGGATTCGCCCTGTTGGTGGAAATGCTGCAAATGCGCCCAAGCCGGAACGCGACCCGCAAGTAATAATGCCGGGCGATTTCATTTGCCTTGCCCCAGACCGCCGAGCATAACACCGCGATGAGTGAGTTTATTGATTTTTTCCTGAACGCCGAAAAGCACCTCGAGTGGTTTATCAAAAACTACGATGTCTGGATTTACGCCCTGCTTTTCGCCATCATTTTCTGTGAGACTGGTCTTATCGTGACGCCTTTTTTGCCCGGTGATTCCCTACTTTTCGCCGTGGGAGCCCTTGCTGGCAAAGGTCTCATTGATTGGAAAATCATCACACCCCTGCTGCTGGTGGCGGCCATCGTTGGCGATGGCGTGAATTACGCGATCGGAAAATGGCTGGGACCAAAGGTCTTTCACTACGAGTCGAACCGCTTTCTCAACAAGGCGCACCTCATGAAAGCGCACACCTTCTACGAAAAATACGGTGGACGCGCCATCATTCTCGCTCGCTTTGTTCCCATCGTTCGCACCTTCGCCCCCTTTGTGGCCGGCGTCGGCTCGATGACCTACTCCAAATTTGCCTTCTACAATGTGACCGGAGCGATCCTCTGGATCGGAATCTTCCTCGGCGGCGGCTACTACTTCGGCGGCCTCGAGATCGTGCAAAAAAACATGAAGCTCGTCATCCTCGGAATCATCGTGGTTTCAGTCCTGCCAATCGCGTGGGAATTCTTCAAAGCCTGGCTTGAAAAACGCCGTGAGAAGGCGGCGTAGACTGGGGTTGTGTCGGCGTCGACCTGATCTGAGTAAGCGGCTAAAAAAGTCTTAAAAAGTTTTTTGGAAGTTTTGTGACAGACGTGTTATTGTAAATCTCAAATTCTGTTGGAAATGTCCGGCCGGCATTAGGCTCTTGGAAATGTCCGAGGGCCTTTCGCATTTTCAAGGGACGCGCAAGAGTCCATGGCCTTCGACATCGCCAAGCAGTCCGCTGCCCAGTGCTCCAGGATATATTCCTTGATGTATGTCGGGATGAACCGATAGAGGCCTATTTCATTCCTGCGTTTCGATTCGCGGAAAGAGCGGGACGGGCTCACCGAGTTGGTGACCCTCCGGAAGCGCGCCCCATCTGGCGGCTGCGAGGGAGGCTTCGCCCTGCCAGTTGAGTTGGGTGCGTATGGCCTCTGCTTCGCGGGGGATGATCGGTGACATGAGGATCGAGATGATGCGAAGGGACTCGGAGAGCGTGTAAAGGACCTCGTCGAGTTTATCGGACTGGGCAGGGTCTTTGGCGAGTTTCCACGGAGCGGTTTCCTCCACATAGGCGTTGCAGCGGGTCACGATCTCCATCGCGGCCTCGATGGCGGCTTGGACTTGGTAGGATGACATCGCCGCGTCGTAGGCGTTGGTTTTTTCCTGAACGAAGGCGGCGAGCGGGGAGTCCATGCGGCGCAGGATGCCGCTGCGGTAGCGTTTCGCCATGCTGAGGGTGCGGTTTAGCAGGTTGCCGAGGCTGTTGGCTAGCTCGGCATTGTAGCGCTGCTCGAGGCGCTCGATGCTGAAGTCGGCATCGCGTCCGGTGGAGATGTCGCTGAGCAGATAATACCTCACCGCAGCTTGGCCGTAGCGGGCCACGAGGACTTCGGGATCGATGCTATTTCCGAGGCTCTTGCTCATCTTGGCGCCGGAAATGTTCCACCAGCCATGGACGAGGAGCGTAGGCATCTCGGCGTCGGTGAAGCCGAGGGCACGGAGCATGATCATCCAGTAGATGCCGTGGGGCGGGATGAGAATGTCCTTTCCGATGACATGCAGGGCAGGCCAGCGGGATTTGAAAAGGCTGAGATCAGCTCCCGGCTTGGCGTCGTAGCCGGCGAAGCTTATGTAGTTCGAGAGGGCATCGAACCAGACATAGGTCACAAAGGCGGGATCGAAGGGAAGCTCGATGCCCCAGGTGAGGCGGGATTTTGGGCGGGAAATGCAGAGGTCGCCGGTGAGTTTCTCTACGGCGTTTCGAAGCTCGGCGACCCGGAAATCGGGGATGACCAGAGGATTCCCGGCTTGTGTGCGGGAGTCGATGAGATGGAGGAGCCAGTCGCGGTGCTCTGCAAGTTTGAAGTAGTAATTTTCTTCTTCGATCAGGACGACCTCGCCCCACTCGGGGCCGAACTCACCGTCGGGGCCGCGTTCTTTTTCTGTGAGGAATTGCTCCTGGCGCACGCTGTAGTAGCCGCTCTGGGTGGATTTGTAGAATTGGCCTTCATCCCAGAGTCGTTGGAGCATGCCTTGCACGCAGGATTTGTGGAGGTTCTCCACAGTGGCGGCCCAGGCATCGTGGCTGAGGTCGAGTTTTTTCCAGAGCTCCACGAAGAGGGAGGTGATCTCGGCGACAAATTCCGCCGGCTCGACTCCGCGTTTCTGGGCGGATTGCTGCACCTTCTGTCCGTGCTGATCCACGCCTGTGAGGAAGAACACATCGCGTCCGGCGAGGCGCTGGTGGCGGGCTATGGCGTCGGCGAGGACCTTCTCATACGCATGGCCAATGTGCGGTGCGCCATTGGTATAGTCGATCGCGGTGGTGATGAAGAAGGTGTTCGGCATGGTGTGTCAGGAATCGGTTTTGATTTTTCCGCCCCAGGAGAGGATGCGCGCCTTTCCGCCCGCGGCCTCGGCCTCCTTGATCTGGTTGTTGCGGACATGGAAGAGCGAAAGGCTGGACCAGGCCAGCATGTCCTGCGGACGGAGCTTCACGGCTTGCAGGCCCGCCTCGACGGCCTCGGCGTTGCGGCCGTTTTTCATGAGCGACATGCCAAGTGCGTGCCAGCCTTCGAAAAAATCGGGATTCATCTCGACACAACGGCTGTATTTTTCAATCGCCGCCTCCAGATCGCCAACGGCTATATCGCCCGTGGCATCGTCGAAAATTTCCTCGATCTTTTGATCCATTAGCCTTGGCGGCCCGCTGGCATCGTGATGCGCGCGGCTTCACGGCTGACACGCAGCCACTCCATGAAGAGCAGGTCGCGTTTGTTGCGAAGCAGGCTCTCGCGAATCTGTGTCTCCCGCGCGCCAAAGGCCATTTGATCGACTGGAGCACGGGTTTGAAGTTGAGCGACGAAAGCACCCCAGGGTGCGCCTTCGAGGTTTGAAATCGCACCCTCGTTGAGCAGGAGTGTGGAGCCTGCGATGGCTTGGTTTTCGGGAGATGTCGATTCGGCAGCGGCTACGACATTTTTGATTTCCTCGACTTTGAGATTCTGAGCCGCTGCTGCATCGGCGAACGATTTTCCCCCGGCCACGGCGGCGCGAAGGGCGTTCGCTGCGGATGTCGCGCCGGCGGTGAAAATCTGCTCGGCCTTCTGCGCGCGGAGTTGCGCCTCGATGCGCGGACGGGCTTCGTCGAGGGTGAGGGGACGGGCCTCATTCAAGGCGGTGACTTCGATGATGTAGAAGGCATCACCTGACTGGATGACATCACTCGTGGTGCCTGCTTTGGGAAGAAGGAATGAGGCGCGGGCAATGTCGGACATGGTGTCGGCATCGAGCGCGGAGGATGCTTGGGCTGGATTTCCCGTGCGGTCGAAGGCTGTGAGTTTGACGATCTTTCCGCCGGCCTTTGAGGCGAGTTGTTCGAGGGACGATCCGGCTTGCGCCAAGGAATCTGCAATCTCACTGGCGGCGTTCGCGAGCTTCTGCAGGGCGTCGACCTTTTCCTTGCCTTCGAGCTTGGAGTCGGCTGGAAGCTCAAAAACCACGCAACGCGCCTCGCGTGTTTCATCCGTGACGAGCGCGGACTGGTTCTGCTGATGGATTGCGGCGACTTCCTCCGGGGTGATTTGGATTTTTTCAGCGTCCTGCTTGCGTTCGAATTTTACGAAGGCTGCGGTGACGGGTTGGAAAGCCCGCGCCATCGCCTGCAGCTCGCCATCGCCGATGGCGGCGGGGGCTTCGATAATTTTGCTTAGAGCTTCAAGTCGGAGCGAGTCGCGAATCACATCCTCAAGCTGGCGCTCGGTGAATCCACGCGGAGCGAGTTGCTGGCTCACGAACTGACCGTATTTCAGGGGATCGAACTGCCCGGCAGCTTGAAAAATCGGAATCTGCTTGATGCGATTTGCGACTTGGTCGTCCGTGGGCTCGATGCCAAGTTCGCGCGACTCATGCTGGACGACCAGAAGGTTCCAGACAAACTCTGTGAGCGCCCGATCCTGATCTTGAGAGGTTCCCCCGAGTTTTTGCAGAAGCTCGAACTGCCCGAGTGCGAGAGTCAGTTGGTAGTTTTTGACCTGACGGTCGATCGCAAGGGGCGTGAGGGACTTTCCGTAAATCGTCGGGTTTTCGATCGTGGCCAATTCGTCAAGTTGGGTCGTGTTGTAGAGGAAAATAAAGGCTACGATTGTCAAAACAGCCACCACCAGCATCAGGAACCGCTGATTTTTTCTGAGAACTTGAATCATAAAATTTGATGAAAATGTTGATTAACGAGGCGCAAGGTATTAGAGATTCACGCCAATGAAAGCAAGCATCCCCCGTTTTTGGTTCGTGGCCGCAGCTATTCTTGTGGCGCCTTTTTCTTTGATGAAGGCTCAGGATGTCGTCGTTCAAAAAGACGGTCAACGGCGCGAAGGCGAGATCACAGGAGTCAAGGCCGATGCCATTCGCATCAAGATCGGGCCTGTCGAAACAGCCGTTCAAATGGCGAATGTCCAGTCTGTGGAAAAAGCAGCACCTGCCGACTTCGACGCCGCCAATCAACTCTGGCGTGCGGGCAACGCCGCCGGTGCGCTGGCGAAGCTCGAGCCGCTCACGCAGAAGTTCAGCGGCCTCCCCACGCCATGGGCCGAGCGGGCAACCTCCCTGCTCCCCGAGCTGTATATTTCCCAAGGGCGTGCTGCCGACGCGGAGACGGCTTTCAAAAATTTTCAAAAACTCTACCCCGGCGCCGGATCTTCCTCCGAGCTTTTGCTCGCCCGTCTTGCGATGGCCAGGAAGGATCTCATCACCGCCCGAGCGAAGCTCGCGCCGATCGTTGAGGCCGCCAAGCAAACCAAGTTGCCGGCTGGAACAGATGCCGTGGCTATGAGCCAGGCACTCTGCCTTATGGCCGAAATTCAGGAAGGCGCCGGTGAAAAATCCGAGGCTCTCGAAAATTATCTTCTTGTCACAACCATCTTCAAAAACGATCCATCTTCCGCAACTCGTGCCGCTACCCGCGCCGAGGCCCTCGAAAAAGAAAAAGTCATCGTTCCCTGATTCTCCCAAATCCGCCTAAACCCATGCAAAAAACAAACTCAGTCATTCATCGCATTCTCCCGCTCTTCCTCCTGCTGGCAACCGGCTCTCTGACCCACGCCGCGGACAAACCGCCGGATCAGATGAGCATCATCGAGATGATTCTCCACGGCGGTCCGCTGATCGTCGGAATTTGGTTGTGTATCGTGGGCACTTCGATGGTTCTAGTTACTTATTGTATTCAGCTCTTCATGACTCTGCGTGCCGAGAACCTCGCGCCAAAGGCCCTCATGGAATCTTTGAAATCAACAATTGATGCCGGGAATTACCAAGAGGCTTGGGAAACCTGCAAAGCGAACAAGGCTTATGTGGCCAAAGTCCTTCAAGGCGCGCTCGAGCGTCTGGGCCGCGGTCAGGATGCAGTGCAAGGTGGCTTGATTGAGTTTGGATTGCGCCAAGCCCAGCCGATTAAAACAAAAATCAGCTACATTTCGGTTATTGGAGTTATCGCCCCCATGATCGGATTGCTCGGAACGGTTATTGGTATGATGGGTGCGTTCGCCGTTCTCGGTCAGTCTGGTGTGGCTGATCCGCGCGGTCTCGCCCTTCGAATCGGTGAGGTGCTTATGGCGACGGCCAGCGGTCTCTTCATCGCTATTCCAGCGTTCATTTTTTATTACTACTTCCGCAACTTGACCACGATCGTGGTCGGACTCTCGGATGACAAACTCCAGCAACTTATGGTTGATGTGCCATACGAGGAGTTGCATGGAATCATAATTGGTGATGCGGCGGATGGATCCTTCACGCCGCACGCGGCTGCTTCCGGCGCCCCGCAAAATATCGCGGCAGCCGCCGAAGCGAACTGTCCGGTTTGCAACGGAGCGATCTCTGTTGGAGAAACCCCTTGCCCTCACTGCGGATCGCCTATTGATTGGGGAACATAACCTTTCAAAAAATGTCCGACGCAGCACATCCCGGCGGTAAGAAAAAAAAAGCTGTCCGCAAACCAGAACACGAGCCCGATCCGGAGTTCCAGATCGCTCCGATGATTGATATTCTCCTGGTCTTGCTGGTGTTCTTCATGTCCATCAGCTCGACGGAAGTGCTGCAGTCGAACAAGGAAATCAACCTTCCTATCGCCAAGGAGGCCAAAGAAGCCAAGGACAACCCCGGTCAGGTCATCATCAATGTGACATACACGGCCATGAATGGCATGACCGCCATCGAGGTAGACCAAAAAGACTACGCCATGCCGGCCGAGATCGTTCCCATCCTTCAAAACAAGGTCAGTGCGAACCCGCTCGTGCGTGTGCTCATCAGGGCAGACCGCGAAGTTCGTTATGACTATGTGCGCAAAATCCTCGAGGCCGTTGGACAATCCGGCGTGGGCAATGTAACTTTCTCGGTCGTGGACAAAGACGCCAACCCGCCAGCCGCATCCTAAAAATTCCCCATATGCAAACCGACACTCAAATCATTCAAAATCTCTCAACCGGAGGGCTGTTCTAAGCCATGGGTGGAGGTGGTGTATCCGAAGACGGAGATCCGGGCTTCCAAATCGCCCCGATGGTCGATGTGGTCTTTGTGTTGTTGCTTTTTTTCATGGCTTCAGCGGGATCTCAAGTCATTGAAAAAGAACTGAACATCAGCCTTCCCAGCGGCCGTTCCGCCGGTGCGGCTGGAGGTGTGCCATCCACCCCGATCATCATCGACATTCTTCCCGACGGGAAAGTGCAGATGAACAACAAAATCTACGATTCACCGCAGAGCCGTGAATTGCCCGAGTTGCGGAGCTGGTTGAAAGAGACGATTGGCAAGTTTGGCGATAAGGATCCAGTGATTCTTCGTCCCGATCCCATGACCAAGCATGAGCGCGTCATGGATGTGCTCAATGCAGCCTCTGCTTCCGGCGTCACCAAGTTGTCGTTCAGTTAGTTTTTTTGCCGTGCGCGGCGCCAAGCCTTCTACGAACTCGCGGAGGAGACTCCTTGTCATCCTTCTCGTCTGCGCATTAGTCGCAGGTGCCTTGTCTTTTCTCGCAATCCAGATCAGTCGTTTCATCCATAGTCCTGAATTCGCCCGTTTTCTGGCATCCCGCGCGAGTCAGGCTTTGAAATTGGAGGCCAGTTTGGACCCCTTGCGGTGGGAGGGCGACTCCGCGTTGAGCGGGGGGTTGACCCTTATCGGTGGCGAGTCGGTCGCGTTGG
The DNA here is from genome assembly GCA_947487745.1 of Spartobacteria bacterium. Taxonomy (GTDB): domain Bacteria; phylum Verrucomicrobiota; class Verrucomicrobiia; order Chthoniobacterales; family Terrimicrobiaceae; genus UBA967. Next base: position 18,568 of record CANKXQ010000004.1, read on the forward strand.
AGCGCCTGGAGGCTAAAGTGTTGCGCGCTGAGTGGAATTGGCGCGCCTTGCTCTCCGGCGCTTGGGAAATCGAACACATCGACATTCAAAATCTCTCGGCCACATTCAAATCAAAGACCGAAACCGTCCCGTCTGCGCCTGCCAGTGCGTCAGCGGAAAAATCTCATTCCCGCCTCGCATCTTGGCTCCCCTCCCGGTTTGAACTCGGCAGGTTTGATGTGCGCAAGGCCGATTTCCGTTTCGGAGAAATTCAAAGCACCAACCAAACTCTCGCGATTCAGCGCGTCTCAGGAGGCTACAATATCGAGTCGCGCGGGGGTTCGGTTTCCATTCCAGGCCTACCGCCCCTCGTGCATACGCAGAGCCACATTCGCGAGCGCGAAGGTGTCTTTTATTTCGACGATGCCCGTTTTTTTCTCTCCAGCGCGGGTTCGCTCGTGGCCTCTGGAAATACCGGTCCGAATGCGCGTTTGACCCTTAATTGGGATGGCGTGCCCGTCGAGAGCCTTCCCTTTCCCGTATTGGCAAAACATCTCGATGGCGCGAGCCCAGGCC
>CANKXQ010000005.1 GCA_947487745.1 Spartobacteria bacterium
CGGGCGCTCGGCGTTTCTGGAGGATGAGCCGGTGCGCATCCTGCGCGAGGAGCGGATCGCCGGCCTGACGCCACTCTCGGTGCTGGAGGCCGTAGGTCGCGGCGCCTCGAAGACCTCGGAAATCGCGGCGCGACTTGGAACCGCCCAAACGAATCTGGGGCGGACATTCCAACAACTGCTCGATGCTTCTTTGCTGGACCGGGAGATTCCTTTTGGCGAGAGCCTTCGCACGACCAAGAAGACGCACTACCGGATCGGCGATCCCGCGCTGCGATTCTGGTTCCGCGTTTACTCGCCGCAGCGAACCACATGGCACCGGATGGGAGTGGAAGATAAAATCAAACTCCTGCACGACCATGCGGCCACGGTTTTCAAAGATTACTGCCGCTCGCGTCATCCCGATGCAGCCAGGTATTGGGAGACTGGCGCCGAGTTCGACTTCATCCGCAAGGACGGTGATGGCGTTGTGGTTTCCGAAGTGAAATTTAAAAAACTCACCACCACAGAAAAGACCGGGCTAAAAAAACAACTCGCTGAAAAATGGAAGTCCAGCGCAGCCGCAGAAAAATATCCCCGCGCGACATTTGAAATTCTCGATACCTCGGAACTCGGAGGAAAGTTGACCGATGGAGGTGGTGTAGGCGGCGTCGGAGGATAACTCGCCGGGGTTGAAAAATGGGTCAGGCGTGAACGCTGACCCTCCAAGTTGGTCGGTGCGCTGCCGCGCGGAGGTTTTTTAGAGGTCTCCGGCGCGGAGGTGGGTGAAGGCGGGGCCGAAGTGGGTGGGGATGTCGGAGGCGGTGAGGGATTCTTGCGAGGCGGGGCCGTCGCGGAGGGCGAGTTCGGCGGCGTGTCCGCAGAGCCAGGCGGCGAGTTTTGCGGATTGGAGGGGGGGATTGCCTTGGGCGAGAAGTGCGTCGGCGACGCCGGTGAGGACATCGCCCATGCCTCCGGTGGCCATGCCGGGATGGCCGGTCGTGTTGTAGGCGGCCGGGGTTCCGCGTTCGCCGATGAGGGTGCGCGCGCCTTTGAGGAGGAGAGTGACGGGATACTCGCCGACAAAGTCCTCGAGCCACTGGCGGCGGCTGCGGGATTTTTGCGGGAAGAGGCGTTCCATCTCGAGGGGATGGGGCGTGAGGAGGCGCGGGGCGGGGCTGTTTTTGAGACAGGAGGGGTCGGAGGAAATGGCATTCAGCGCATCGGCATCGATGACGCAGGGAACGGGGCACTTGGAAAAGAAGGCTCGGACCATTTCGTCGCGCTCGCGTCCAAGTCCGGGCCCGATGGCGACGGCGTCGAATTTTTGATCGAGGATTTCACGCAAGTCGGTCACGGGACTGACCATGACCTCTGGAATGACAGCCGAGGCGAGAATAGGGGCGATATCCGGGGGAACAAAGAGGGTAACCAACCCGGCGCCAGCTTTCACAGCGGCGGCTGAGCAGAGGCGGGCGGCGCCGGGGTATTTCCGGCTGCCAGCGATCACGGCGACTCGGCCGCATTGACCTTTGTGGGTGTCGAAGCCGCGCGGAGGAAGAAGGCTGCGGAGATCGGTGGATTCAAGAATCTCGGTCTTGTCGGCATCCGAAGGCGCGTGCACGCCTGGCAGCGGAATCACAGCCAACCTGCCGACGAAGTTCGTGGCGGCATCCGCCAGGAGTTGGGTTTTGGCGAAGCCCATGGCAGCGGTCGCGTCTGCTTGCACGCAGACTTGAGAGCCGAGGCCGCTGGGGATGTCCAACGCCAGAACCCATGCGGCTTCCGTGGTGCGCAGGGTGTTGATGAGGTGAATCGCGGTGGCGACGGGCTCGCGGGGTTCGCCGGAGGCTCCGATGCCGAGAAGGCCATCCAGCACAACGAGCGCTCCTTCGGCTTCGGAACGGGTTTTCCAAATGCGGCCGAGTTGCTTTGCGGTGAGCGGAGCGAGGTCCGAGTCGGGGAATGTTTTTTGCAGTTCGATGGACCATCCGGCCTCGGCGAGATGGCGGGCAACGACGAGCGCATCGCCGCCGTTGTGGCCTTTTCCAAAGAACACCACACACCGGCCGGGCTTCGGATGAAACTGGCGCACGAGGCGGGCTGCCTCGCGGCCGGCGATTTCCATGAGGCCTTCCGCCGTGGCTCCGGCGGAGAAGGCAATCTTCTCCGCTTCGAGCATCTGGGCGGTGGAGAGGATCATGGCATCAGGTGAAGAACGACTTGATGCGGTCGTAGAAACTTGTGTGGATCGGGTTGTTCTCCTCGCCGCACAGCTCGGCGAAACGCTCGAGTGCTTCGCGTTGTGCGGAGTCGAGGCGCGTGGGAACCTCGACTTGCACATAGGTGAGGATGTCGCCTTTGGCCATCCCTTGAAGCGCAGGCATTCCGAGACCGCGAATGCGGAAGGTGGATCCGCTCTGCGTGCCGGCGGGGATTTTGAGACTCACAGCGCCATCCAAAGTCGGCACGCGGATTTCTCCACCCAGCGCGGCTGTGGTGAAGGGAATCGGCACCTCGCAGGCGAGATCCATGCCATTGCGGGTGAAAACTTCGTGCTCCTTGATGTGAACGACCACATAGAGGTCGCCGGAGGCCCCGCCGCGAAGGCCAGCCTCGCCGCCGCCCGTGCTACGCAGGCGGGAGTCGCTGTCAATGCCGGCGGGGATTTTGATTTTGACGCGGCTGGTTTTTTCGACCCGGCCTTCGCCTTGGCAGGACGGGCAGGGTTTTTCGATGATGCGTCCCGAGCCGTGGCAGGCGGGGCAGGTCTGCGCGACTTGGAAAAAGCCGCGCGAGGCGACAACTTGGCCACGGCCTCGGCAGGTCGGGCAGGTAACGGCTTTGCTGCCTTTCTGCGCGCCGGAGCCGGCGCAAGGCTCGCAGGCGTCGAGTTTGCGAATTTCGATTTCCTTCTCGCAGCCTTTGGCCGCCTCTTCGAGCGTGATCTGAAGGTCGTAACGCAGGTCGGATCCGCGCTGGCGTCCGGAAGAATCCACTCCGCCGCCGCCGCCGAAAAATTGCTCAAACACCCCGCCGCCCCCAGCGCCGCTGAAGACCTCGCGGAAGAGATCAAAAGGATCATGGAATCCACCGCCGCCACCGCCCATGCCGTTTTGAAAGGCAGCATGGCCATAGCGGTCGTAAGCGGCGCGCTTGTTCGGGTCGCTCAGGGCCTCGTAGGCCTCGCCGAGTTCCTTGAATTTCTCCTCCGCCTCGTGATCGCCGGGGTTTTTATCCGGATGGTATTTGACGGCCAGCTTGCGGTAGGCGCGCTTCAGGTCTTCTTCGCCGATATTGCGATCGACGCCGAGCACTTCGTAGTAGTCCCGCTTTTTGCTCATTGCGCGCCTTTGGAAACAATGACGGATGCGGCGCGGAGGAGTCGGTCCTTCAGCTTGTAGCCCTTGCGGACCTGGCGAATCACATTTCCTTCCGGCACCTCGGCGCTGAACTCCTGCGAGACGGCGTCGTGCTTGTTGGGATCAAACGGCTCGCCATCGGCAGGAACTTCCTCGAGTCCCTGGCTGCGGATGAAATCCTGGAGCTGGCGATGGACCATGGACATCCCTTGCAGAACGGAAGCGGCATCCGTCGCGTTGCGGGCGGCATCGAGGCCGAGTTCGAAATTATCGATAACGGGGAGGAGTTTTTCGAGCAGGCCGTTGTTCGCGTAGCGGATGGCGTCCTCTTTTTCGCGGAGCGAGCGCTTGCGGAAATTGTCGAGGTCCGCGCGGGCGCGGAGCGCGAGGTCCTTGAGCTTGGCGGCCTCGGCTTGGAAGTCCACCTCGGCAATTTCGCCATCGGGCGTCGCATCGGGTGCGGCCTCCAGCACTTGGTCGTCAAGGGGATCGGATTCGTTGGAAGTGTTCATTTTTTTGATATGGCGATGAGTGTGAAGTCGTCGTGCTTGAAGTCGGCGCCGGGGAGGTTTTTGACATCCTCCGCGACATACCGGACGACGCCTGCCGCACCGTGCGGTGCGCTTACGCAGAGGGCTTCGATCAGGCGTTCAATTCCGTATTCAAGACCCTCGTGATTCATGGCTTCCGTGGCACCGTCGGTATAGAGCAAAATGCAATCACCAGCCTCCATCACGAGACTCAAATCGGCGCAAACTCTATTGAAGACCTCGCCACTGTCAATCCCGAGGGCCATGCCTTTGGGGCTGAGTTTTTCAACGGTGCCTGTGGCCGCACGATAGAGCAACGGGGCATCATGCCCGGCCCGGGCCAGCGTGACCCGCCCGGCCGCGCCGTCGAGAATGAGGTAGGCCATACTGATAAACATATCCTCTTTGATGTCGGGGTAGAGTTGGGAATTCACCCGCCGGAGGACATCCGAAGCGGCGGCTGTGGCGGTGGCCTCGCGGCGCAATACGCCGCGGCACATGGCCATGATGAGCGAAGCAGGCACACCTTTGCCGGAAACATCGGCGATGGCCACACCAAGCCGGTCGGCCCCGAGCGGGATGTAGTCGAAATAATCCCCGCTCACATGCCGCGCGGCGAGGCTCACGGCGCTGAGTTCGTAGCCGGGAAAAACGGGATCCGACTCTGGCAGGAGAATGCGCTGGATGTCGCGGGCGATCTCCAAATCGCGGTCGAGGAGTTTTTTTTCGCCCGCCTCCAGATAGATCGCTTCGTTGTAGAGAGCGAAAGCGCTCTGCTCGGCGAGGGCGCGGAAAACCTTGAGGTCCTTCTCCTCAAAGGCGGATCCCGTCATGGGATTGATCAATGCCATGACGCCAATCGTGCGGTGTCTGTAAACGAGCGGCCCCAGAATCGCGGAATGCGCGGGGAGTTGGGAATCACTGGCCGCTGGGATCAAGCGTGTGGCGCCGTTTTTCCAGCACTCGGGCAGGAGTCCAGCGGCATCCTTTCCCACGGGCTGGAGTTGAAGAAAACTTTCGATCACAGCGGGATTCGACCCTGATTGTGTGAGGATGTGCTGGGGGATTTCAACCAGCGGAGGGCATCCGCTTGTGATGAATGCCGGAGTGAGCGCGGTGTCGTTTTTATTTGTGAGATAAAGGGCTCCCGCTTGGGCATCCAGTATCCGCTGCGAACTCTCCACAATGAGTCTGTGCAATTCCGAACTGCGAACGCCCTCCGAAAACGCAGCCCCGATGCCGTGCAGAAAATCGAAAACCCTGTCCTCCTCCTTCTGCAACTCCTGAAGCCGCCGCTCCAACACCCGCACTTTGGTCCGGCTTTTGAGCACGGCAAAAACGATTCCGGCGAGCAACAAGGCGCCGAGAGCGGGAATGAGAATCGTCCACATGCAGGATTGAGCGGAATACCTTCCCGAAAGCCGCCCCAGCAATCAAGAGAGATTAACGCGATCCTTCCGGCCCGCCTTCCGCAATTTCCTGCCGCAGATACTCGATGACGTCCTGAAAACGGACTGCATTGCGCGAGTCGGCATCGATTAGAGCCTCGTGGGCCTCGAGGATGGCGAGCCTTTGCTCATCTGGCGCAGAGCCTGGGATGCCAGCTTTGTGAAGGGCCGGCGGCAACGGAGGTGAGGGCTCGGGCTCGACTTGAAAGAGGTGATCCAAGCCAAGGCCCTCGAGAAGGGAAAAGTTGCGGGTGTTGGCTCTCACCACGCGGAGCAGGCCGCTTTCCAAATCGCGAAGACTGAATGCCACCGAAGCCAGCGTGCCCATGAAGGTCGAGTCCATGAGTTCGCATTTTTCAAGATCGAGAACGAAATCGTTGTGACCTTTCGAGATCATGCGTTGCACAAATTCCTTCACGCACTTTGAGTTCTCAAAGGTGCCGCGACCTTCGAGTTTCATCCAAACGGTGCCATTTTCACTGCCGACGAGGATGGATGATGATTTGCTCACAGATGCTGGTGAAATTTAAGGCCGATGGAAAGGGAATGTCAAACCGCTACTACCTCCACATATAGGACTGGCTGAGCGCCACAATGCGGCCCTCGACGATCAGCAAGACGCGCCAGGCGGTAACGCGTCCGTTTTCCGAAAATTCGTCCCCCGTGACCTCGAATGTCGACCGGTGCGAACCCGCCGTGTCGGGATAAAAACGCTCCTTGGCCATGACGAAATTCCCGAGCCCGGCCTGGCGGTATTCCAAGCGGAGGGTCACATCCGACCGCGTCGAATTGCGCCAGAAAATCGTGTAGTAGTTTCCGTAGCGCTGGGCCATCTCGGTGGAATCCACCGCGCCAAACGAGCGGCGGGCGCGCTCGAAGTTGATCATGTCGTTTTTCGTCTGGACCTCGACATACTCTGGATCGAAGGAAGAGGTCAGGATTTTGCGAAATTGGTAGGAGTCGTCGATCGCAAGCGGCAACACATTGGCCTTTGGCAAGCGGGTGGCAGGGCCTTCCGGGGCGGAGCAGCCTGCCAAGAAAGTTAATAGAACCAAGCTGGAGAGCAGGGTAAGGCGGGTCATTGGCGCAGAGCAAAGCGGGTTTGAGCGGGAGTGTCAATTTTCCGCACACCCGGTGGAGCGGCGCATTGCATTGGATCGAGGCGGGCGCTAAGGTTTCACAAAGTGGAACCTGCCTCATCTCCAGCGAGCCCGGGTGGCGTGCAAAGCCGACTCGAGGGCGCGCTTCGAATCGCCGCCCGCCTTCAAGCCAAGTGCAGGCACATTCTTCGCCGGATTCAGCGCAAGCCGCGCACCGTCACCGAGGGGCCGAATCTCCTGCCCACGCTGATTCAGGTGCTCGCGGCTTTCTCCCGCGTGGATGGCGAATTGCTTGAGGAGGAAATCGACTCCAGCCTCGGCTTTCTGCGTTATGATTATCCGGATGCCGTTTACTCCGAGCTCCGCGAGTTGTTCCGCAATGCGCTGCAGCAAAAGCAGGATCTCGACGCCATGGCTCAAAGCCTGGCCGGCCGCCTGAGCGACGAACGCAAGATTCTGCTCGGAGTTCAGCTTTACGACCTCATTGCGCGTGCCGGGCTCAAAAGCGAAGCGGTCGTGGCCTACTACGAATTCATGTCGCGCCTCGGCATGGCTTCGCAGGCGATCGACATCGTTTACCAACTCAACGCCGACGACAAAACCGACACCTCGATCTACAGCTCCGGCGCATCCCCCCTCGAAATGGTAAGCTTCGGCTTCAAGGAAAACAACGATGTCGTGCTCGCCGACTTCGCGCCCAACGAGCGGCTGAACACCTACCGCTACGGCGACCTCGTCATTATTAAAAACCTCAGCGGCCGCACACTCATCGTGCAGGGCCGCGCCTTGGAACCTGGCAGCTTTGCTCGCCTCTACACAGGACAGCGCGTGCTGATCGACGATGTTGTGCTGACCTATGCGGACCTCATTTTCTACTTCAATGCCAAGAAAAATGTGACCCTCCCGGAGATCTTCGTCGCGGTGGACAAGGAAGACGAAGTCACTCTGGAAAAAAACCGCTCGCGCGACTCCTGCCTGCAGGTCGCCTTTGGATTGAGGGTGCGCGTGAAGGCGCTCAAAAATGTGGACGCCGTTCTCAATGGCATCCGTCTCGATGTCGGTCGCGAGGTTACCGCCACGCTGGAAGACAAAATCATTTTCCACGACGACAGCGAACTCGACCTCGACTACCTGCGCCTGCGAGCCCGCTCCTATGGCGGACGCTTCCTCCTCAAGGCTTCCAAAAGCGAATACCTCGTTTCGAACAATCCGGGTCTTCTGGAAGAGGATGACATCCTTCTCGCCCCCGGTTCCGGCGGCGATGTGTTGCTGAAAATCTCCTGCGACTACGATCGCAAAGTCGGCCAGATGGAAGTCCTGCAAGCCGACCGGCCGATCATTGTGCGCGGCGTGCCGGTGCGGAATTCCTGTCCGCTGGAGGATGGCGACACGATCCGTGTGGATGCCGGCCAAGTGCTCCGCTGCAACTTCTCAGAACGCCTGATCGAAGAAGAAAAAAATGTCGTCCGCACACTCGATGTGCGCGATCTGGTATGCCGCTTTGCCAACAACGCGGTGGCGATTGACGGCGTCTCCTTCTCGGTTGAACGCGGCGAGATGGTCTGCGTGATGGGTGCCAGCGGCTGCGGCAAAAGCACACTCCTGCGCGCCCTGTCAGGCCAATTCAAACCATCACAGGGCAGCGTGCTCTTCAACAAGCGCTCGTTCTACGAAAACCACGAATCCCTCCGGAAATATGTGGCTTACATTCCCCAATACGACGCCTTCGACGAACACCTCACCATCGAGGAAAATCTGGAATATGCCGCCGCCATCCGCGCGCCACACCTTGGTCGCCGGGAGCGCCTGCGCCGCATCGACAGCAAACTTGCCGAGCTCGGCCTCAATGAACGCCGCACCTCCATCGTCGGCTCGTCCGAAAAGAAAATCCTCAGCGGCGGCGAACGCAAGCGGCTGAATATCGGCCTCGATATGGTCAGCCCGGCGGACATCTTCCTTTTCGATGAACCCACCAGCGGCCTTAGCTCGAAGGATTCCGAGCACATCATGGAAATCATCCGTGACATGTCGCACAACAAGATCGTGCTGGTGACAATCCACCAGCCGACCTCGCGCATTTTCCAGATGTTTCACAAGGCGCTCGTCCTCGACCGCGGCGGCAAGTTGGTTTTTTTTGGAACGCCCCAGGAAACGCTCCGCTACTTCGCCGAAGCGGAGAGTCGCCAGATGGCAACTCCCTCTTCAGGCGGGTGCGAGTCCTGCGGAACCACACGCCCGGAGTTCATTTTCGATGTTCTCGAAACACCGCTCCGCGACCTAGGCGGCGACATCATTCTAGAGGAAAACAACAGGGGACAACTCGTGCCCGCCCGCCGCTACTCGCCGGACTATTGGCGCGACAAATACGAGTCCCACCGCCTGCTCAAGGAAGTCCAGCAACCATCCCCTCCCAAAGAAGTCGCCGCCACGCCGCTATCCGACCCACGCCGCCGCGAGCGGCTGCGGCCGAAAGAGCACTTCCGCCAATTCAGCATCCTCCTGCGACGCGCCTTTCTGAGCAAACTCCGCAACAAAGCGAACCTGCTCACCACCGTCTTGGAAGCCCCCCTCCTGGCCCTCCTCACTGGCATGGTGCTGCGTTATTCCGAGAGTTCCGTTTACGACTTCGCCTCCGCTTTCCACATCCCAACCTATCTTTTTCTGGCCCTCGTCGTGGCCATGTTCCTTGGACTCACAAACAGCGTGGACGACATCATCCACGACCGCTCCGTGCTCATGCGGGAGCGAAATCTCAATGTGAACCTCGGCTATTACATCCTGGCAAAAGTCCTGACACTCGGCTTCTTCGCCATCATCCAGTGCGCCCTGTTCACCCTCATCGGAAATGCCCTGCTCTCGCTGCGCGATGGATTTTGGATCGTCTTCACAGCGATGTTCCTCACGGCGGCAAATGGCGCCGCGATAGGTCTCGTGATCTCGGCCCTCGTGAGCCAAAGCAAGACCGGGATTTTGATAATTCCCGTCATTTTAATTCCCCAGATCATCCTCAGCGGCGCCCTCATCAAATATGAGGAAATGAACCGCAACCTCGACTTCATCCACGCGATCCAACAGTGGGTGACCCGCCACCCGGACAGCGCCATGCCCGCCCGGAGCGACCTCCAGGTCCCGCCCATCTGCGAGATCATGCCGACCCGCTGGTCCTACGAAGCCCTCGTCTTCGCGCAATCCAAGCTCAACCCGCTCACCAGCCGACAGGAAAAAATCCAGTCGATGATCAACCAACTCGCCCGCCAGCGAAACGCCTCGCCGGAGCAGGAAGAACGCCTCGAGGATCTCAAGGACACCCTCGCCCTCCTGTCCGGCCTCGAAGCAGCCACGCCCGGCCAGCTTCGCGCCGCCCTCCGCCGCATCGATGACATCATCGCCGGCGCCCCCTTCAAAGCCTCCCGCTTCACCAAATTCGGCACCGGCCTCACCGCCGAGCAGGTCTATGTGAACCAAAAAATCACCGACCTCGTCTCCAAAGCAGAAATGGAACAAAGCGACTACCGCGAAAACCGCCACCTCAATGTCTTCTTCGGCCCCACCAAAGAATACTTCGGCCTCAAGATCGGCATCCTCTGGTTCAACACCAGCGTCCTCATCCTCTCCACCCTCACCCTCTTCGCCGCCCTCGGAGTCATCCTCCGCAAGCAAATCCGCATGCGGGTTTCTTGAACAGAAACCGCCGCCGATCGCCCGATTAAATTTTCATGCGAATCCTCTTTATCAAACTCCGGCACATCGGCGACTCGCTTCTGCTCACACCCACCATTGTGGCCACAAAGGCCAAATTCCCCGACGCTGAGATTTGGGTTCTCGTGCGCAAATCCTGCGATGCCATCCTCGCCGGATGCCCCGAGATCGATCGTATACTCACCACAGCAAACCCGGATGCCGCTAAACGCAATCACAGCGATTGGATTGCAGACATCAAACTCGCCGCCCTACTCCGCCGCACGAATTTCGACTTCGTCTTCGAGCTCACCGACAACGACCGCGCCCGCTTCTTCGCCATCGCCGCGCAGACCAAGGCGCGCTGCACCAACAAACACCGCTCACTACGATGGTTCTGGCGTCCATTTTTTCATCGGGTTTGTCATGTAAATCGGCGACGGGAGCATCAGGTCGTGCGCGACTATGTATCCCCGCGTGAAGTTTTGGATCTCCCTACCGCGCCCCCACTCATGAGGTTCGCAGGGACTAGCATGACTCCATGGCAAGATTCGTTGGAATGGCTCGAAACCCGCTTCTGCATCATTCACATTCACACACGATGGCCACGCAAATCCTGGCCGATCGACCGATGGGAAATGTTGATTGCCTCCTTGCTGGAATTCGTCCCCCGCATCGTCTTGAGCTGTGGACCGACCTATGAAGAGATCGAGGAAAACAAGCGACTCTGCGCGAAGTTCGGAAATCGTATCGTATCGACCGGGGGTCGGGCCTCCTGGTCTCAACTCGCGTGGTTGCTCAAGCACACCGCTTTTTTTGTTGGAGTGGACACAGCCGCGATGCACTTGGCTGCCGCATGTGAGTGCCCGTCGGTCGCGCTCTTCGGCCCCTCGCCGATTCACGAATATTACCCTTGGAAAACAAAATCTTGGGTGATCCGTCCGCAGGATTGGCTAAACGAAAACGAGGTCCAGGCCGTCCCTCGGGATGAATTGATGGCTGAAATTCCCGTGAGGCGCGTGCTTACCGCTTGCCGCGAAGCATGGACTATTCCGGCGGAATAAATTATGGGGATTTTTTAGTAATCCTATCCGGCCTTACGAACACTTCGATTTTCTTAAAATAAGTTCCCGCCAATACATATTCCTGCTCGAGAAATGTATGAACAGGAGCGGCCCAGTTTTTGAATCGGGAGAATTCGCTTTGATTGATATCGCGATTGTTCACCACAACCACAGCCGGCCGCTTCTCTCGCAATTCCAGAATGGTTTTCTCAGAAAAATCAGCCGACTCTGTGGCGTTGTCCACATAGAGCTTGAATTGGTAGGAGGGGCGCTCCGCCATCACATTCAATAGAGGCACATAGGGATAAGTAACCACAAAATCGCCCTTTTGCGTCGACTTGGCCAAAATGTCCCGCAATCCCTTCCAGTCTGCAAGTTCCTCGGGTTTGACTCGGAAACGAATGCCCCCGGGCGCTTCAAAAAGAGCGGTTTTACCTCGGGCGATCTTGATGCTACCCGATCCCTCGCGGCCAAAAAGGGCGTTGAAGGCCACCACCACCTGAAGACAAATGATCAAAAGAATTGCTGCAGCACCCCAGACCACCCCGCGCCGTGTGCGAAAAATTCCAATGACACCCGCAGACGCCACAGCTAGCGCCGGATAAAATGGAACCATGAATTCCGCCAAGTGAACGCTATCCGGTCGAAAGAAAAAATACTGCGGAAATAAAGCCAGGGCACACCCCGTTGTGGTTAGGATGGCCAAGCCGATTTGTCTCTTCGCAGGGTTTGACAAAAAAACTCCCCCCAGAAAAAAAAATGTGCCAGCCAGAGCCAACATTCCTGCCGAGAAAATTGGGAAATAGACCGCGAGTGGAAAAAATGAGATGCGCCCACTTTGAAATGATTGAGAAAATTCGGGCTTTTGTCGTCGCCCCTCGGGGGAATCCGAAGACTTGGGCTTGGCGGACTGAATTGGGGCGGAAAACTGAGCTGGTGGCGGAATTTCCGCAACGGGCTGGATTGAAGGAGTAGATGAGGGCTGCTGGGATTCAGGCTGAATTTTCTGGATTTCCTTTTTTAGCTCCCACTGAAGTAGCTTTACGAATTGCGCATACTGGTTGGTGAACTCCACGCCGAAACCGCTTTTATGGGCATGAATGACGAAGGGTGCGTGGACAGCGGCAAAGGCGGCGACTGCAAGCAAAGTCCCAGCGCACACGACTCGCAGCCTTTGGATAAACTCCCCTCGCACTCCGATCGGATAAAGAATTACGAGGCCTAGCCATACCACTGTAGCGATGAGCGCTGGCTCGATTCGAATGAGATAACATAGGCTTATTGCCGCTCCCGCGAACCCCATCCACAGAAAGTTGGAAACTCTCGACCGGTGGCAAACCACATATCCGTAGACCAGCGCAAACGAGGCAAGCGTTCCAACAAACCCTACATTGTTTCGATACATTGCTCCAGGCAGCAAAATCATCAACCCGGCGGCGATGGCGGCCAGAATGGCGTATCCCGTAACCCTGCGGACCAGCAAAAAACCAAGCACGCCGGATAACCCGGCAAGCGTCATGAAGTAAATCCGTGAGGCCAAAAGATGAGGTCCGGTGAATTCAAAAATCCAAGCCAACGGATAAAACCACATCAGGTTGTATCCAATAAACATATCCTTGATCGGCCTCCACCCCTCGAGAATCCGCTGGGCGATAAGCACATTGCTTCCGGCTTCACCGGTCAGCGTCAAATCCGCGTTAAAATAAAGGCCGTAGTAGGCTATGGCGAATGCGGCAACACTAAGAGCACCCCAGCGCTTTAGATAGGACTCCAAATGCTCCAGCACCATTTTAGCAAACTTGTATACCCGTCCTAACATTTTAAATAACGAGGAGAGGCCCCACCTTTTTCCTCAAGGCGTGAAAGGAATCAAGGCGTTCCCCTAAAATCTCCTCCAAGGCGGAGCGGAGATTGCTGGGAATATTGCCTCCGCTAGTGGGATTCTGGCGGGAGACCAGATGCCTCGCGCTGGCTGGTCGCAATAGATCAACCCCGAGGAATCGCAGCACATCAGTAACCAGACCAGCAGGATCCGTTTCGATACGCGTCGACGGCGACAGAAGTATATGACCGGGTTTCAAGATTTTTTTCCAGCGCTCCATGATCGAGAAATAGTCGGCGCGAGCCAGTTGGTCTGGGCATGAAAAAAACTCGATAAACTGGCTTTCGCTGGCAGGATTACCCGTATCACGGACGAGATCTTTGTTGGCATGTGACCATGCTCGTTCCACAGGATCGCGCAAGAGCATGATAATTTTCAGATCGGGGTTGAGAATGCGCAAATCTTCCAACACATCGGGTTCGAGCAAGCAATAGGAAGCTGTTGATTCACCAACAATTTTGGGATTGTAGAAACATCCGCATCGGCGCAAGGCATGGTAGTTTTTCAAGAAAAGTTCAGCGACTGTATCATTGAATGAGGCAAGGTAATCCTCCAGCAGGGAATATTTATAGCGTGGTGAGGATGTTTGACCGATCGTTGAGAAGAAGAAAGTCTCTTTGTCACGGTGCATCAGGATTTCAGGATGCCTTACTAAGCTGGCATGGAGCCAGGTCGAACCGGTTCTTTGCGGGCCGATACAAAAAAAGTCAGGAAAGCGCTTCCCCTCGTCAATACTGCCTGGAACGACTCGTAATTTGGGATTCGTCATGCGTTGTTCAATCCTGAGCCGTCAGCGACATCCTGGACGAGCTTTTTGTAAAGGGAATTGTAAACCGATATAGTGTTGTCCCATGAAAAACGGGCAGCGGATTGCTTCGCCTCCTCCCCGAATCTCTGTCTCTCTTCTTCATTTAGAAGCAGTCGCCTCATGGAATTAGCGATGCCCTCGGCATCCCTGTATCGATGCAGCCATCCATTCTTTCCGCTAACCACACGCTCGCGAATTCCTGCCACATCTGTTGCAACAACCGGTAACCCGGCCGCCATCGCCTCGACAAGGGCCGTGCTAAACCCCTCCACTTCCGAAGTCATGACAAAAAGATCCGATGCCCGATACCAGCGAATCAACTCAGCTGGAGGAAATTCCAGCAGGCTGGAGGGAGTCAATTCGAGAAGTTTTACAGAATCCGCAAGCTCCGGGTTCAATGGGTAATTCCGCATACCACGGCCGACTACAACTAGATGAACAGGATCTTCCATGGAACGGCGCAATTCTCCAAATGCGCGAAACAAGGTCGGCAAATCCTTTTGGGGATGATTACGCGCCACACAAAGGCAGACCCTGCCTTGAATCTTATTGGATGCGAGAAAAGCGTGCCGATCAAAATTCCCGCGAAAAGATTCCATGTCGACGGCGTTTGGTATTTCCACTACCCGTCTCTCATCTAGGCCGGCATGAACCAATCCCGTGGTCATACTCTTGGAGAGTGAAACCACGCATTGGGCGCGGGAAATCCATCGCCGCACATGTTCTGAAAGATTGTTTGATCCATCCATTGGAACATCATCGCCGACTGCCCGCACAAGGCCGGCAACCTTTCTTTTGGACTGCCAATTCGCGAAACAGCTTCCGGTGGGAGAGAGCACAACCGTATGCCAAACATCAAATCGATGAGTTGCCTGTATGCGATCAAGCGTCCACCTCGAAAGCAAGTAGGCGGCTGCGGGCCACCGCTTGAATAAGCTCCACTGATGTGATGGATAACCCAAGGTGGCGTATTCCGGAACAAGCGGACTGGCATCCAAACGGCGCTTCAGCCCGCGCGGAATGATCACCACCGGTTCATGCCCCAGACGAGCCAACCGAAGCGCTAAGTTGTGGTGGAATATCTCCGCCCCTGAACATTTCGGCAGATAAGTGGGAGTGAAGATGGCGATCTTCATCGGGCCTCGGAATAGATCTTTTTAAGCCTCAATGCGGCCTCGCGGCATGTGGGCACCTGGGCTCCAGTCGCCAAAAAACGAGCGGGATCGGTCATCACAAATTTCATCAGCACCGCAAGCGCACTATTGTCATCGGGATCAAACAACCCCGGATGATGCTCACCTACCACAGCCGTGTTTCCCTCTATGCGGCTCACCAAAATCGGTAACCCGCACGAGACCGCCTGTAATAACGCAAGAGGCTGCCCCTCCCACACAGAGGGAAGAGTGAATGCGTCGAGAGCTTGAAACCATGGCGCAACTGGGCGTTGGCGGCCGACAAAAAGCACGCGATCAGCTAACCCCTTCTCGATCGCGACCCGCTCCAGATTGGCCCGCTCCACCCCATCCCCTATAAAAACAGCACTCGCGCCATTCACCGAAACCAGCGCCTCGAGAATCGCGCGGTGGTTTTTCACCTCATGCAACGAGGCGACTGTGCCGAATAAAAAGCCCTCCTCGCTCAATCCCAAATCTCGGCGCACGGCGCGCTTGTCCTCCACTGGTCGGAATGTTTCCTCATCAATGGCATTCGGCACTACAGCGATCCGGGAGGGTTCGATGCGAAACCTCTGGGCAATATCCAACCGCGTGCGCTCCGAGAGGGTGATAATTTTCTTCGAGCGGCGCAGGCACCAAGAGAACAAAACCTCTTTCCGCCAAGAGAGCTTTCCGAGCGTTTTCTGCTGGTGGAGCACAACAGGAACACCTGCCAAAAGCGCCGCAGCACAGCCAAACACATGAGCATGGTGAGTCTGCGTATGCAGAACAGTGATTCCCTCATTTATCAACCAACGCGAAAATCGCCACACCGCTATAGGGTTTATCCTTTTACCCGTAAAAAATGGAAGTAAGTCAACGGGGAGTCCCTTGGCTAGCGCCTCCTTCCCGAGCACATCCAGCCTGCGCAGGCAGACAAATTGCGCGTCCACTTCAGGAGGTAGGTGCGGATAAACCCCAAGCGCAAAATCTTCTGCGCCTCCAACAGGCATCCCGATAAATAGAAAAACAACTTTCAAAACCAAGGAGGCTGGAAACAAATTTTACTACCTTCGAACAGAAAATAATCCCAGACCCTGATGAGGAAACATTGTCTCTGCAGATTTATTTCAAGTAACTGGATCATGTTTACTGGAAATCATCTGCTTGTTTGGCGACTAGGTGCTGAAATTTCGGATTCCGAAACGCAACCGGCATACCATCATCCAGCGGTCGAGCCCTTGCGATCGCTTTGCTGACAACTTTCTCAGCACCGGAATCCGTCAAATAATCCTCTGGAAAAACTTCTCCTCCATGGATGCTGATGGCACCGCGCTTTTGCAGAACCTTGTCGGCACCGCCGAGCCAACTGAAGTGGTGGCCCCCATTGCGGATTCTTTTGATTCGCAGGCTGCGGGTGAGCAAAATGGAGGCTTCCTTCAATCGCATGGAAATTCTTTTCCTGAGACTCGCATTCGGACGCATGCGGAGATGGGTAGGAAGTTTTTTAAGAACATATTCGAAGCGGCCTTTGGCCAATCGGTATTCCGTCATCCCGGTGCCGACCCAATACGCATTTCCGGGATGCGACTCGCAATTCGCGAAGTAGGAAAAAAAGCGCATGTGGAAAACCCGAAGTGTGTCGTGCCAAGTGATCGCCTCCTTGATCTTGGCAGGGGTGGGAATCTCGTCTAGATCAGACAGCATGATGATGTCTTCATCCCGTGCGTCGGCCAAGCCTCGTTCCAGCGCGGCGCGCTGAAGAGTCTCGCGTTGCCAGTTTTGGTCAAAGCCTTTTTCGGTCGGAAGGTTATCAACGATAATGTGGCGGATTTTGGGCAAAAATTTCGCGAAGCGCTGTTTGTTCAGCTCAAAGTAAAGAGGCTTGGGATCGGCGCGGTAGGTGATCGAAGCCTCCGCGATAACAAAAAAATCGACAACAGAGTCCAGCGTTTCTAGGCGTATTTCCAGAAGATCGAGTTCATTAAAAAAAGTGAAGCAATCGAACAACCGGCTCATCGTTTAGTCCTTCAACAAAATCTCCGCCGCCTGGCTCACATCCTTGTCACCACGGCCACTGAGGTTGGCGATGAGGATGGCTTCCTTCGCCATCGTTGGGGCGACTTTGATGACATGCGCGATGGCATGGGCG
>CANKXQ010000006.1 GCA_947487745.1 Spartobacteria bacterium
AAAGAGAAACTCGCTGAAGCCAGCGCTTTTTTACAGGGGTTGATCTCTACTGCGGAGCAGTTGACCACCCCCCAACGCTGGGAACGCATTTTACTCCGAATTTTCGAAAGATTTATCCAACCAAAACCCGAAAATACCGGCCTACCAGTTCCGGCAACGGGGTGACGATCGCCATCCGCGTTTTTTCAACTGCCGAATTTAGGGTCATTTCTCCGTGTGTTTGTGACTCCGTGAGAGGAAGTTCCTGTCATCCTGCCCATCCTGTCTCAAAATTCCTTCGTGGGGCAAAAAAACGCGCCCTGTTGCCAGGACGCGTTTTTCTCTTTGGTGGGAAATCGATTAGCTCGCGGTTTAGCGGGCGTAAAGTTCGACGACGAGCTGTTCGTTGACGATGGGATTGATCTCCTCGCGTGTGGGAATGCGGACGACGCTGCCGCTGAGGTTGTCTTTGTCCACCAGAAGCCAATCGGGAACGGTGACGATCTGGGTGAGTTCGACGCCGCGCTTGGCGAGACGGGTGGATTTATCGTTGCTCTTGATAGCCACGACATCGCCGGGCTTGAGGTTCATGGACGAGATGTTGGTTTTGCGACCATTCACCGTCACATGACCATGGCCGACCATCTGGCGGGCGCCACGGAGCGTCTTGGAGAAGCCCATTTTTTGAACGACATTGTCGAGGCGGGTCTCAAGGAGCTGAAGGAGAATTTCACCGGTCACACCACGGCGGCGGCTGGCGATTTGGAAGTAGCGGCGGAACTGGCGCTCGAGAACTCCATACTGGTGACGGAGCTTTTGTTTCTCAGCAAGAGCGATTGAGTAATCGGTCTGCTTGCGGCGGGAGCCCTTGGGTCCGTGCTGGCCGGGTGGGTAGCTCTTATTCTCGAATGCTTTGGGTGAGCCGCTGATGAGAACGCCGTAGCGGCGGCTCACTTTGGTCTTGGGTCCTGTGTAACGTGCCATGAAGAGTTTTAAGTTTGTAAGATTTAAGTTTTAAGTTGGCCGACTGGATCAGACCCTGCGTTGTTTTGGCGGGCGGCAGCCGTTGTGAGGGATCGGCGTGACGTCGCGGATGACGGTGACATCGAGGCCGATTGCTTGCATGGCGCGGACGGCGGATTCGCGGCCTGAGCCTGGGCCTTTGACGCGAACTTCGACTTCCTTGAGGCCGTGCCCCATGGCTTGGCGGCAGGCGTCCTGCGCTGCCATCTGGGCTGCGTAGGCGGTGCTTTTGCGGGAGCCTTTGAAGCCGCACTTGCCGGCGCTGGACCATCCGATGATGGCGCCGCGGAGGTCGGTGATGCTGATGATGGTGTTGTTGAAGCTGGCTTGAACGTGGGCGATGCCCTGGATGACGTTTTTGCTGCCCTTGGCCTTGACGATCTTGATTGGTTCAATCGTGTCATCGAGGGAGATGCTGACCGGCGAAGGAGCTGCAGTGGTCGCTTTTTCCGCGCCAGCGGCTTTCTTGGCTTTAGGAGCCGCCTTGGGTTTTGGAGCTTTCTTGGCAGGGATTTCGGCGGTTGCGGCGGGAGCCTCGGCTATTGCGGCGGGGGCTGCTGGAGCAGTCTCGACGGGCGCTTCGGCTGGTGTTGTGTTTTCTTCACTCATACTTCAGTAAAATGCGGGATTAGACTTTGCCGGCTTTGGCGTCTTTGTTGCGCTGGACGCCCACGGTTTTGCGTGGTCCCTTGCGGGTGCGGGCGTTTGTGGATGTGCGCTGGCCACGGACGGGAAGACTGCGGCGGTGGCGGATGCCACGGTAGCAATTGATGGCCTGAAGGCGCTTGAGGTTGCCTTGAACTTCGCGGCGCAGGTCGCCTTCGATCGCAATTTTGTTGGCGTTGATCGCGTGGATGATCGCGTTGAGTTGCTCGGGCGAGAGGTCTTTGGCGCGGGCATTGGGGTCAATGTTGGCCTGTTCGAGAACTTTCTTTGTGTTGCTGGGCCCCATTCCATAAATGTAGGGAAGGGAAGCTTCGATGCGTTTGTCGCCGGGGATGTCTACTCCAAGTAAGCGTGGCATGGTATTGGTGGTTTTGGTTTCGGCTGCCGATGGGATCAGCCCTGTTTTTGTTTATGACGCGGGTTTTTGCAAACAACGCGGATCACGTTTTGTCGGCGCACGATTTTGCACGCTTCACACAGTCTTTTTACTGAGGCTCTGACTTTCATTTTCTTTTATTTGGTTGAAATGATGATGATTCGTTTTTGTGGCGGTATGTGATGCGCCCCTTGGTCAAGTCGTAGGGCGACATTTCCAGCATGACGCGGTCTCCGGGAAGAATGCGAATGAAGTGGAGACGCATCTTGCCAGAGATGTGGGCGAGGACGCGATGACCGTTCTCCAGTTCGATTCTGAACATGGTGTTCGGTAAAAGCTCAACGACCTTGCCCTCTACTTCGATAGCGTCTTTCTTGGCCATGTCAATACTTCCGGAGCGTGATCTGTAATTAAAACGGTATGCTCAAAATGAGCGGAGGGGAGTCCGTCGGCAGTGACGGCGGTCCACTTGTCGGCGAGAACTTTCACATCTGCGCGGCCCATGTTGATCATAGGCTCGATGGCGAGTGTCATGCCGGGTTTGAGTTTTGGTCCGCTCCCGCGTTTGCCGAAATTTGGCACTTGGGGATCCTCGTGAAGTTTGCGACCGACGCCGTGGCCGACGAATTCGCGCACGACGCTGAATCCATTTTTAACGGCTTCGGTTTCCACAAAATTTGAAATGTCGCCGACGCGATGACCGGGACGGGCGAGTTGAACGGCACCGTTGAGAATATCCTCGGTGACGGTGAGGAGGCGTTCAATCTCAGGGTCAATGATGCCAACAGGAACCGATGTGGCGTTGTCGCCAATCCAACCATCGCGAATGATGCCGACATCCATTTTGACAATGTCGCCGTAGGCAATCGCACGGGAGCTACCGATTCCATGGACAACCTCTTCATTAAGGCTGATGCAAATATGGCCGGGAAATTTTTTGTATCCCAGAAAGGCGCTGCGAACCCCGGCGGCGGACATCAACTGGGCAGCGGCGTGGTCGATTTCGCCGGTGGTCACGCCAGGAGCTATGCGGCAGGCCAATTCGTTAAGAATCTGGGCAGCAACCTCGCCAGCTTGGCGCATTTTTTCAATCTCATGGGGACGCTTGATACTGATCATGCGACCTCCTTCGCGTTGCTAAGGAAATCCGCACTGATGACGTCCAAGCCAAAGAAATCCAATACCCGACAAATCGAGGGGCGGGTGTTGGCGTCCTTGCCGTAAAGTGGCGGACAAAGCAAAACAGCGCAGGTTTTCAAGACTACAAAGGCACGCTAGAGTTGCGTGGCGAAATAAATCGTCACACCGGCTATGACGAGGATTGCAATACCGGCATATATCCAGACGAGTGTCTGGTCATTGATGGATTGAGCGGACGAAAGACGGCTGCGTGATTCCTGAGCACTGCGGATACGGCCTTTGCGGAGGAAACCATCATAGTGGCGCTGAAGAAGGTGTGTCTCCACTTGGCGCATGGTATCAAGCACCACGCCCACGATAATCAAGAGTCCAGTGCCTCCAAAGAACTGCGAGGTCATGTAAGGAACATTAAGGCTCTGGCTAAGTAGCTGTGGCAAAACAGCCACTGCGGTCAAGAAAATAGCTCCCGCGAAGGTCAAGCGGGTCATCGTGTAGTCCAAGAAATCTGCAGTCGGCTTGCCAGGACGCACACCGGGAATGAAACCACCGTATTTCTTGAGGTCGTCAGCAATCTGGACGGGTTGAAATTGGGTTGCAACCCAGAAATAGCTGAAGAAGAAAATCATCAGCGCATAGAAAAGATAATGCAACCATCCGTAGGTGAGAAGATTTGAAAGATCTTGAGCCCAACCCACACCTGGGAAGGCCATGTTCAAGATCGTGGATGGGAAGAGCAGGATGGCTTGAGCAAAAATGATCGGCATGACGCCGGCATAATTGATCTTGAGAGGCATGTATTGAGTTTGCCCGCCATAAACTTTGCGCCCGACAACGCGTTTGGCGTATTGGACACTGATCTTTCGCTGAGCTTGCGTCACAGCTATGACCGCTGCAATGACGAAGAAGAGAAAACCAATCATTAAGACCAAGACGACAGGGCTAACGGCCGACTGGGCATTGGCCGCGCTGGGAACGAATGTCCTCCAAGCCTGAATCAAACCAGCGGGCAACTGAGCCAATATGCCTACGGTGATGATGATAGACATGCCATTGCCAATACCTTTTTCAGTAAGCTGGTCACCCAACCACATGAGGAGCAAGGTCCCAGCAGTCATCGTAATGATGGTGATGAGCTGGAAACCAATACCTGGAGTGGTCACCAAAGGCAGCCCCAAGTTGTTGATAGTATCCATGATTCCTGGAAGGAATGGATTAGCTTGGGGATTTTCAAACGATCTTGCTAGGAGATATGCTTGAAAGATGCAAAGCCCGATCGTGGCGTATCGGGTGTATTGCATAATTTTCTGACGCCCACCGTCCTCGCGGGAAAGTTTGCCCAACCGTGGAATCACGGCCGTGAGGAGCTGGAGCATAATCGATGCGCTGATAAAAGGCATCACTCCAAGAGAGAAAATGGCGCAATTTGCCAATGCACCACCACTGAAGAGGTTAAAAAGCGCAGCAACGCCGCCGGTCGAGGCGGCACCGGCATGATCAAGGAACCACTGGCGGAGAACTTGGGCGTTGACCCCAGGAGTGGTTATAGCCGAACCGGCGCGGATCACGATGATCGCCGCAAGAGTGAAGAGCACTCGGGAGCGCAGTTCAGGAATCTTAAAAATGTTGGCGAAGGCGCTGATCATTTGAAGCTGGTCGCAGCAGCCTTAAGCTGCTGCCTCAACTTTGGGAAGGACAACTTTGCCCCCGGCCTTCTCAATTTTCTCACGAGCTGTTGCGCTGACCTCATCAACTTCAACAGTGAAAGCCTTGGTCACTTCACCACGACCGAGGATTTTGACTCCATCGAAACGGCCTTTCACAAGGCCGGCTTTGCGAAGAGAGGCTTCGGTAATCGAGTCACCAGCGGCAAACGACTTTTCCAAGGAGTCCAAATTAACAACGCCGTAGAAAGTCTTAAAGTCCTTGTTATTGAAACCTCGTTTGGGCAGTCGGCGATAGATTGGCATCTGACCGCCTTCAAAGCCAAGTCGAATGGAACCACCGGAACGCGCTTTCTGGCCCTTGTGGCCCTTGCCGGAGGTTTTGCCCTTGCCGGAGCTTTCGCCAATACCAAGGCGTTTGCGGCGGTGCTTTGCACCGGGATTGGGTTTAAGTGTATGAAGTCTCATTTGTATTACGCGGAAGCGGGTTCAGTTGGAGCAGCGACAACCTTGGGACGGATTGTTTTGCCACGGAGGCGGAAGACATCATCTTTGAGACGAAGTTGGCTCAGCGCAGCAATAGTGGCATGAACGACATTGGCGTGGTTGCTGGAGCCGAGAGATTTGGCCAGAACATCGCGAATGCCAACCGCTTCGAGAACGGCACGGACGCCGCCCCCAGCGATGACGCCAGTTCCCGGAGAAGCAGGGCGGAGAAGCACGCGACCACCACCAAATTCGCCAGTCACCATGTGAGGAATCGTGTTTTCTTGAACGGCTATCTTAACCATCCGCTTCTTGGAAGCGTCTGTTGCCTTGCGGATTGCTTCGCTCACTTCATTGGCCTTGCCGAAGCCGACGCCGACCTTACCTTTTTGGTCGCCACAAACGATGAGGGCGCTGAAGCTGAAACGACGACCACCCTTGACGACTTTCGCGCAACGGTTAATGAAGACGACTTTTTCAGTAGTCTCCTTGGGTTCCCTTGGCGTTTCGGGACGGGATTGTTTTCTATCTCTGGATTTCGGAGGCATGGTAGGTCGTATTAGAATTCAAAACCACCCTCACGGGCGGCATCGGCAAGGGCTTTGACCTTGCCATGGTATTTAAAGCCACCGCGGTCGAAAACAACCTTGGTGATCTTGTGTGCGGCGGCACGTTCAGCGATAAGTTTTCCAACTTCGCAAGCAGTAGCCACATTGGCTCTTGCACCGGGTTTGGCACGGAGTTCAGCTTCCGTGGTATTGACGGAGACAAGCGTCTTGCCGATCGTGTCGTCAATGACTTGGGCCGTGATGTGTTGTCCAGAAAAATGGACAGCCAAGCGCGGGCGGGTTGGTGTGCCGGCGAGCTTTTTACGCAGGCGGACGTGACGGAATTTACGTTTATCTGTGGCAGACATGGTTTATTGGACGGTTTTGCCTTCCTTGCGGCGGATTTGTTCACCAACGAAGCGGACACCTTTACCCTTGTAAGGCTCTGGCGGGTAATAAGCACGGATATCTGCGGCGCACTGGCCGACAATCTGCTTGTCGATGCCTTCAATGGAGAGCTTCGTATTCTCAGCGACGGTGATTTTTACACCCTGAGGGATATCGAACAAGATGGGGTGTGATTTGCCAAGGCTGAGATTGAGCTTTTGACCCTGAACAGCAGCTTTAAAACCAACGCCATGAATTTCCATGTCGCGCTTGAAGCCATCAGTGACTCCAGTGATCATGTTTGAAAGCAGTGAGCGGGAAAGGCCGTGAAGCGCTTTTTGCTCGCGATTATCGCCGTCACGAAGGACAGAAAGCTGCTCGTCCTCGACTTTTGCGCTAATCTTGGCTGGCAGAGTCCACTCGAGTTTTCCCTTTGGTCCCTCGACGTTGACAGCCCCATTTGCAGCCACGGTGACTTTGACCTTTGGCGGGACTTTGATAGCTTGTTTTCCGATGCGTGACATGGTTACCAGATGTAGGCGAGCAACTCGCCGCCGACTTTTTGTTTGCGCGCCTCGTGACCGGTGAGAATGCCGCGAGAGGTGGAAAGGACCGCGATACCCATACCGCCGAGGACGCGAGGAATATCTCCTGCTCCCACATAGCGGCGAAGGCCGGGACGGCTCACGCGTTTCAGGCCGGTGATGGCGCTGGTTTTGTTGACGAATTTGGTTTGAATCTTGATATTCTGGTGACCATCAATAGTAACAAGCTCAGTGTCTTTGATGTAGCCCTCTTTTTTCAAGATTTGGGCGATGTCACTCTTAAGCTTCGAGTAAGGAAGGGTCAGGGAAGCTTGTCCAGCAGCAGCGGAATTCCGCAGGCGTGCAAGCATATCAGCAATGGGATCGGTCATAACTTTTTATTAGGCGGCTGGCGCGGCTTTTGTTTCGGCTTGCTTCTTCGGCTTGTCGGTGAATGGCATTCCAAGTTCCGTAAGGAGTGACTTGGCCTCGGCATTTGTGGAAGCTGTTGTGACGATGGTGACATCGAAACCGATGTTCTTTTTGATACGATCGAGTTCGATTTCCGGGAAAATGGACTGATCGGCAACACCGAGAGTGTAATTTCCCTGGCCGTCGAACGCTCGTGGAGAGATACCACGGAAGTCACGAATGCGGGGAAGAGCGGTTTTGATGAGGCGCTCGAGGAACTCATACATGATGCGACCACGGAGGGTCACTTTTGCGCCGATGGCTTGAGCCTCTCGGAGTTTGAAGTTGGAGATAGCCTTCTTCGCCATGGTGGTTACTGGACGCTGCCCCGTGATCGTGGTGAGTTCGGTTCGCGCAATTTCAAGAGATTCCTTGACATCGGGAGCTGAGCCGATGCAGGTGTTGATAACAACCTTGGTGATCTTTGGAATTTGATGGACGTTTGAGTAACCGTGTTTCTCGCGGAGAGCGGGCAGGACGCGGTTCTTGTAGTCGGTAAGGAGTGCTGGTTCTTGAGTCATGGCTATATACTACTTACGCGGCTTTATTGGACTTCTTGTCAGTTGTTGCGGCTTCGAGCAGCTTAACATTCGAGATATGGATCGGACCCTCGCGCTCGAGGATTGCACCGTTCGGATGCTCTTGGGATTTGCGCTGATGCTTCTTGATCATCCGAATGCCTTCCACAATAACTTGTGCTTTTGCGGCTTTAACTTCGAGGACTTTTCCACTGGCGCCCTTGTGGTTGCCGGAAATCACTTGAACGGTATCGCCTCGGCGAACATGAAATTTCTGTTGGCTCATTATAGGACCTCCGGGGCTAAGGAGATAATTTTCATAAAGTTCTTTTCGCGAAGCTCGCGAGCCACTGGACCGAAGATACGAGTGCCACGAGGGTTCATATCTTTGTCGATGATAACAATCGCATTGCTGTCAAAGCGCAGTGCGGAGCCATCTTCGCGGGTTACTGGTTTTTTCGTGCGGACAACAACTGCGCGAACGACATCACCTTTTTTCACGGTGCCACCTGTGGAAGCTTCCTTCACGTTGGCTGTGATAATGTCACCGATGCGGGCGGTCTGGGTTGCCTTGCCGATGACACCGATCATGGTGGCCATGCGGGCACCGGTATTGTCGGCGACATCGAGGCGTGAGCGGATTTGAATCATGGCAATTAGTGTTTGAGAACTTCGACGAGGCGCCAGCGCTTGGTGCGGCTGAGCGGGCGGGTTTCCATAATGCTCACACGATCGCCGATTTGGGCTTCATTTTTCTCATCGTGAGCATGGAACTTGGTGACGTGCTTGGTGATTTTTCCAAATTTTGGATGTGGCACGCGTGTGATTGTGCGAACAACAATGGTTTTATCCATTTTATTCGAGACGACTTCGCCGACACGAACCTTACGCAGTCCACGGGACTCGGTTTGTGCGGTTTCGGGAGTGATTGTATCTTCCATTGACTACTTGGCTGCTGCTTCCCGGGCCTTGCGGCTGAGAACGGTTTCGATGCGCGCGACATTGCGACGGGCTACCCGGATGAGATGTGGTCTCTCGAGTTGGGAGCTTTGTTGCTGGATTCGCAGGTTGAACATCTCTTCTTTGAGTTCCCGCTTGCGCGAGACGAGTTCTTTTGGCGTGAGTTCCTGAATTTCCTTGATTTTCATAACGGCGATTACGCTGCGTGGTGACGAGTTAGGAAGCGCGTGCGAAGCGGGAGTTTGTTTGCTGCCAATCGAAGAGATTCGCGAGCAACGGTTTCAGAGATTCCATCCAGTTCAAAAAGAATATTACCAGGGCGGACAACGGCCACCCAGTATTCGGGCTGACCTTTACCTTTACCCATTCGGGTTTCCGGCGGACGGGCTGTAACGGACTTATCAGGAAAGATGCGAATCCACAGCTTGCCTTTGCGCTTCATGTTGCGCGTAAGAGCGACACGAGCGGCCTCAATCTGGGTATTGGTGATCCATCCGCGCTCCAAAGTCTGGAGACCAAATTCACCGAAATCAATTGTGGTATTGCGTGATGCGAGACCCTTGCGGCTACCCCGCTGCGTCTTGCGATACTTCACGCGTTTTGGCATCAATGGCATAGTATTATCCTTTTACTTGAAGTTCCTCGAGAGTTTATACAGCCTGCGGAGCCTCAGCCGAGGCTTGGACTGTTGGCGATGATTGGCGAGGTTCCTGAACTTTCTCTGGAACTTCTTCCACTTTCTTGCAGATCCAGCACTTAACACCGATTTTACCGGCTACTGTTTCTGCCTCTGTAAAACCATAGTCGATCGGTGTGCGGAGGGTGTGAAGTGGAACTTTGCCCTCGTGGTAGCGCTCGGTGCGGGCAATTTCTGCTCCACCAAGGCGGCCGGCTACACGGATTTTGATACCCAAAGCACCCTGTTCCATGGTGATTTGGACTGCGCGCTTCATGGCGCGACGGAAAGAAATGCGACGCTCGAGCTGGGAGGCGACATTTTCAGCGACGAGTTGGGCATCCATGTCTGGATTCTTAACCTCGACAATGTCGATTTTGACTTGTTTTCCACCAGCGAGATCGCTGACCTCTTTGGTGAGGCTTTCAATTTCTTGGCCACGGCGACCGATGACAACACCTGGACGGGCGGTGTGAATCGTGACACGAACACTGTTCCATGCACGCTCGATGACGATGCGCGAGATGGCTGCTTGCTTAAGCTTTTTCTTGAGAACATTGCGGATTTTTTCGTCAGCAATGAGATAGTCGGCAAAATCTTTGCGCGAGGCATACCAGCGTGAACCCCAGTCGCGAGTGACCGGGAGGCGGAATCCGATTGGATTAACTTTTTGTCCCATGATTATTCCTTGGTTTCCGCAGTTGTAGCGGAGGCTTCTGTTGATGTTAAGGCCGCGACTTGTGCTGCAGGAGCTTTCTGCTTGGCGGTCGATTTCTTGTTCGCGGATTTCTTCTTCGGCTTGTCGGCGCGACGAACGATTTCAACTTCGTCCGTGAGAGTCACGCTGATGTGGCTGGTGCGCTTGCGGATGGGACCTGCGCTGCCACGAGCTTTTGGCTGAAAGCGCTTGAGAGTTGGCCCCTCTCCAACAACAGCTTCCTTAACAACAAGGTCGTTGGGGTTGAGTTGATTGTTATTCTCAGCGTTGGCTATCGCGCTTTTGAGCGTCTTAAGAATGAGGCCTGCAGCTTTTTTGGGAGTGAAACGCAGGAGATCCACTGCGTCGGTAGCTGGCAACCCTTGAATGGCACGAGTGACCTCGCGAGCCTTGAAGGCCGAGATTTTGGCGAACCTATGAATCGATTTTACCTGCATTGTTATGTTGTGTTTATTTATTTTTGGGCATCCACTTTGAGGGTGTCGCCTTTTTCTATACGAGTAGTTTCAGTCGTAAGAGATTGAATCACGCCCCCGGAAACTTTTTCCCGGACATCAACTATTTTAATGGTGTTTATTATTTTGCCATTTCGGTAGACTTGAAACGGCATTCCTACCTTCACCCCATGAGCTCTGCCAATGTTTGCAACAACAAGAGATATTTCATCTCTCGTATCAAGAACAACACCAGTTGCGATGCTTGGCTCTATGCTATTTTCTTGCAATCGAGTATTATCTTTGAGCAATTCGTTTGTTTTTCTTAACTCAGACTCGACCGCGAGTCGAGTTTGTGGATTTGTTTCAACTGAGGTTAACAAAATCATTTGAATGGCTTCGGACAGCATTAGCAACTGCCGCCTAGCGGAGTCTTTGTCACTTTTTATGACTCGCAACTCGCGAAGGCACTGAAGCAATCGCGCTTCCAAAGCCGCTTTATTGCTGTCTTTTTCGGTTGCAGCAAGGGCTTCGAGTCTGAGATTTGCGTCTTCAAGCTCTCGGCGATTTGCTTCGGCACTATTTCCCATTTCCGCTACTGTAGCAGTCAGCGCGCTAATGGTCGTTTCGGCCAAGAGGAGTTTTTCCCTCAAGGCACCAATAGTATTAGAATCGGGGGCCGAGACTTGCGTCTTGGCAATCCCCATTCGTGATTCAAAATCTGTCAAAGATCGTTCATCCTGAGCCTTGGCTATGGAAAGCGTTGGCAGGATGATGAGTGCTGCCGCCTTGGCGACAACCCACATGTATTTACTTGGTCACTTTTGCGGTGTGAGAACCGTGTTTCTTAAAGATACGGGTTGGGGAAAATTCACCCAACTTATGGCCAACCATATTTTCTGTTACAAAAACAGGAATGAAGGTTTTGCCATTGTGAACGTTAAAAGTGTGTCCGACAAAGTCTGGGGTGATCGTGCTGCGGCGTGACCAAGTTTTAATTGGTTTCTTGCCGCCCGATTCGTTCATCTTGTCGATTTTGTCGAGGAGCTTCCATTCGACATACGGGCCTTTTTTAAGTGAGCGTGCCATGATTAGTTCTTAGCTTTGGATTTACGGCGCTGAACGATGAACGTATCGCTGGGTTTATGTTTGCGGCGGGTCTTAAAGCCCTTCGCGAGTTGGCCCCATGGGGACATCGGGTGGTGACGACCGCCACCGCCCTTGCTCTTGCCTTGTCCTCCACCCATTGGGTGATCGACAGGGTTCATGACCATACCACGAACATGTGGACGGATGCCAAGCCAGCGACTGCGGCCAGCTTTTCCTGACGAAACATTCATATGGTCGGAGTTGCCGACTTGACCGATTGTTGCGTAGCAGTTCTCGTTAATGCGGCGGATTTCACCGGAAGCCAGTTTGACCAGAGCATAGCCACCTTCGCGGTTGGCTAGGACTGCTACGGAGCCGGCGCTGCGCACGATCTGTCCGCCACGGCCTGGGATAAATTCAACATTGTGAATTGAGGTTCCAAGTGGGATAGACTTAAGTGGAAGGGCATTTCCGACATTTGGATCTGCCTTCTCGCCTGCCACTACTTTTTGGCCAACCTCAAGGCCAACTGGAGCGAGAATGTAGGCTTTCTCCCCGTCCTCGTATTTCAGAAGGGCAATGCGCGCTGTGCGATTTGGATCGTATTCGATGGCAGTAACTTCAGCCACTGCATCGCGACGGCTACGCTTGAAGTCGATGATACGATAGCGGCGCTTGTGCCCTCCACCGACATGGCGCATCGTGATGCGGCCTTGATTGTTGCGACCACCTGTGCGCTTGATTGGTTCTGTGAGATTTTTTTCCGGCTTGGTCTTCGTGATCTCAGCGAAATCCGGAAGCGCCTTGAAGCGAGCGGCAGGGGTAAGTGGTCTGAAAGTTTTGATGGCCATGGTCTGTATTTCTTAGACGAGATCGAGTTTTTCGCCCTCTTTCAAGGTAACGATTGCTTTCTTCCAGTTGGCTTGGCGGCCGAAGTCGGCACGACGCTCGCGCTTTTTCTTTCCAGCAAAATTGGCTGTGTTCACATCAGCGACCTTCTTTTTGAAGATCACCTCAATGGCGCGTTTGATTTGCAGCTTGTTAGCTGATGGACGGACACGGAAAACGTATTTGTTAAGCTTTTCGGAAAGCAGAGTGGCTTTCTCGGTCAGCAGGACTGTTTCAATATGGTCGTAAACTTCAATATTCATTACGCGAGCCTTTCGGAAATTTTGTCGAGCGCCCCGCGAGTCACGATAATTTTGTCGAATGCGAGGAGATGCTCGGTATTAACATCGGATGCACGGGTGAGTTGAGCAGTGGCCACATTGCGAGCGGCCTTGAAAGTGTTTTCATCAAACCCTTCGGAAACGATGAGAGTCTTGCGGGCATCAGGGGTAGCCGAGCGGAGAAGTGAGACGAACTGCTTGGTCTTGGGTTCTGCCACAACGAAGCTATCCACGAGCAGAACATCACCGAGAGCGATGCGTGCGCTGAGAGCCTTGCGGAGCGCGAGTTTTTTGACGGCCTTCGGAGTGTTCTTGGTATAATCGCGGGGAACTGGTCCATGAGCTACGCCACCACCAACCCAAACTGGGCTTGAGAAGTATCCGGCGCGGGCACGTCCTGTTCCTTTTTGACGCCATGGTTTGCGACCCGAGAGATTCACATCGGCTTTGGTCTTTGCACAGGCAGTGCCGCTGCGGCGGGCTGCTTGGAGTGCAACGACCACATCGTGCACAGCCTGGTTGCCCTTGGCTTCCTCTGTGATGAGTTCAATCTTCGCCTTGGCGGCGTCTGCGGCTGTAAGAACGGTGGCGCTCATGATCAAAAATTTTAGACGGCACAAGGACTCACCACCGCTTTCCTAGCGGCTTCGGCTGGAGTATGTGCGTTGTATTTCATGTTTCTTTTTTTCCGCGCAGCTTCAGGTTTCAAAGGAAAGGAATCTTCGATAATTCGCTGATTCCATCCCCCTCGAGGCTTTGCGGGAAGGGGGAAGCTACAGAGCCGCGAAAAGTTGGCAAGAGAAAAAATGAAAAAAATTACAAGACTCGTTCTTGTTACCACCGCGATGGAATGCCGCGAGGAAATTCCCCGGAGTCTTCAATAGCGAAATTCCGGCTTCGAATCAGCCGGGGCTTCCATCTCGGAAATCGGATGGAGAACATCAACGGGTTCCGGCAAAGACTCGAATTCAGGCATTGGAACAGAGCTTTCGAACGCATTCGAAATTATCGCCGAACCGCTCTGAGAGCGTTTGCGAGCGGGGCTCGCTGAGGGCTCAGGTTCACGCGGCGGGGCTGGCTCAATCTCTTCGTTGGCGATGTAGCCCGTGCGACCGTCCTTGATCTCCACATAACTGAAACCAAACTCGCGGCGCAGCATTTTCACACGCTCTCCCCGCTTGAGCGAAGCATCCGGCCCGCGCTCTTGTCCCGGCCCGAGAGAGTAGAAAGGAGTATAGTCCGACTGGACCAAAAACTCCGGCGCCTTGTCCGGATCGAAGCTCTGCGTGGCGCATCCGACGAGACACGCAGCAGTCAGAAAAAGAACAGCAATTATTTTGAATGTTGAGAGGAGCACCATGTCTGCAAGGTCTCCAAGACTATGCACCGATGGACCCCGGTGCGCAATCGCATTGGCACACACTCTGCGATGTGAGCACGGCATCGATCAGGCGTGCTCGTGGTTCAACTTTTGCATCCGGCCAGAGGATCACATTTTCCAACACGGCATCCTCTCCCACATCCGCTCCCGCCGCGACCGCCGAGAAACCTGCAATCGAAGCTCCAGGGCGAATGCGCGCACCGCTTTGAACCGGCTGCAGCCAGTCAGCGGGAAGATAAGAAAAGGTGTGTGTGCCTTCTTTCAAAACCCGGTGCACACCCATGTAGGACGGGATATTCCCGATATCAAACCACACGCCTTCATCGATCAACTCTCCACCCACCACAACTCCGCGACGCATAAGATCGACCAACACAGGGATAATGGAAACAACATCACCCGCCGGGATGTGTTGGAAAATTTCAGGAGAAAAAACACTCACGCCTGTGAAAAGAAACGATGGCTCGGAGCGCCCCCCGATGAGACCTCGCATATCGGTGATACGACCTGTCGAGGGATCACGCTGAATGCGGCGCTCCGCACCAGAGGCGCGCAGCGCGAGTGTTGCGATGCGGCCCGAGCGCTGGTGCGATGCGATCAGGCTTTGCAGCGGGAAGTCCGCGAGGACATCCCCATTGTAAACCAGAAAGGGCTCATCTCCGATGAGGCCGGCCGCGTTCTTGATGCCGCCGCCTGTCTCCAGAAGCACCGGTTCATGGCGGAAAAAAATTGGGTATCCGCGATACTCCGCTCTGCCGTTGGCCTCGCCAAGCCAGCGCGCGTAAGCTTCCGGTCGATGGTGCGTGTTGACAACGAATCGGGTGACTCCTGCGGCAATCAGGTGATCAAAAGCAAAAGTGATGAGCGGTTTGTTGAAGATAGGAACCAGAGGCTTCGGCCGCTCGTCGGTAAGGGGCCGCAGACGGGTTCCCAACCCCGCGCCAAGAACGAAAGCCGTCTTGATTTCTCCGCTCAATGTCCACCCTCCCTTGCGAGGAAATCAGGATTCATGATCCACAAAATAGCGCATCGGCTTCATCTCGCTTTCGACGAATCCATGCTTGAGATAAAACCGACGCGACTCCTCGGGGTTGTCGGTGAGAAGTGTGATGCGGAGAAATTTTTTATCACGCGCAAAGCCGATGGCATGTTGCAATAGGCGCGAGCCGTAGCCGCTCCCGCGATGCTCCCGGTGCACCACCAGGTCTTCCAGCACCAGCACAAAGCCGCCCTCCGCCGTGCTGATCGTGATGAGCAGATTGATCATTCCAATGATCATCCTCTCATTTCGAAGGACAAAAATTCGACCTCTCGATGGTTGCTCCAAGATCAGCCGCAGGCCGCGCATTTGTTTTTCCCTGTCGGGCTGAAAATCCGCCTCTTGCAAGAACAAGTCACGGAGGAGTTCAGTCAACTCAGGCAGGTCGTCCAAGGTCGCGGGTTCGATTCGGAGATCGGGCATGGACGATTTATCTCACACCGATTTACCTCAAGCAACCCGCGAGCG
Source organism: Spartobacteria bacterium (assembly GCA_947487745.1). GTDB lineage: Bacteria > Verrucomicrobiota > Verrucomicrobiia > Chthoniobacterales > Terrimicrobiaceae > UBA967. Next base: position 15,714 of record CANKXQ010000006.1, read on the forward strand.
CCGGAAATCAGCGGCCAAACTTTCGATCCAGCTCGCTGAACGACCATTGGATCATGGTAGGCCTTCCTTGCGGACAGGCATAGGGCAACTCGCATTTCAGCAACTCCCCCACCAGACGGCGCGCGCGGGATTCCTCGTAGTCGAAGCCATTCATCGCGGCGATGCGCGAGACCGAGCGCACGAGGGCATCGAGCACCGGTTGGCCCGACCCAAGAAGACCAGTGGATCGCAGAGTTTCGCACACATCGAGCAACGCCGCGCGGGCATCCCGCTCCGCGAGGCACGAGGGTAGTGCCTCGACCTTGAAGGAATATCCCCCGAAGGCTTCGAGTAAAAATCCCGCCTTCTGCAGGGCTTCGAGATTTTCGGAAATCCAGACCGCATCCTTTGGCGTGAGCTCCACGATTTCTGGGAGGAGTAAGCGCTGAGAGGTCACATGACCGACAGCAGCCTCGCGGCGAAGGCTCTCGAAAAGAATCCGCTCCGATGCCGCCCGGGCATCGAGGAGAACGAGTCCCTCCGCCCCCTCCATAAGTATCCAGCGCCCGCCCAGCCCGCCCAGAAGACGAAAGGCATCGTCATTCCCTACCGCTCGCTCGGGCGGCGGCATGACGGGCAGATCCATTTGCGGAGGCGGGGAAAACGCCGGACGCGATGGGCGATGGGGAACCGCCTCATGCACCTCTTCGCTCCGAGGCGTCGCCGGCTCTTTCGGAGCAGCCTGCACCGGCGTCCTAAAGGCATCCAGCGCTTGCTTGGCAGCCGCATAGACCGCCTGCCGAACCTGATCCGGTCGATGCAACCGCACCTCGCGCTTGGCGGGGTGCACATTGCAATCGAAAGAGAGTGGATCCATCGTAACCCTTAAAACCGCCAGCGGATGCCGCCCCTTTGGCAGCGCCTCCGCATAAGCCTCACGCAGGGATTGAAAGACCGCCGGACACTGAACCACACGCCTGTTGAGAACCACAAACTGCAACTCCCGGT
>CANKXQ010000007.1 GCA_947487745.1 Spartobacteria bacterium
GTCTGCCTAATCCCCACCTCCCGTTCCTGCCGCCACATGGCGCGGGGATGAAGCCGCAGATTCGGCGGCGATGTGTGCAGAAGATGTTTCCCTCCCCGCTCGCGCTAAAACCTCGCCTCCTCATTGTGGCGAGGTGTCGTTTCGAGATTAGAAATTCCCGCCCGTCGCTGCCTCGCCGTTCCTGCATCCTCCTTGTCTCCGAAAAATCACCGTCGCGCTGGTTCGTAAATCCGAGGGTCGTTGAGGTGCCTGCGGACGCCGACTGGGTGGCCGCCTGAGGTGCCGACTTTGATTTGACCGAAGTGTTTTGAAAGATTAAATTTCTGTTATGTCTACTCAACAGCTTACTGTCGAAGCCATGGCGCTGCCGATTTCCGAACGAGTGTCTCTTGCCCAAGCCCTCTGGCAGAGCATCGATGCGGGTTTGGAGGCATCAAAGGATCGTGAGGCTTTGGCGGAGGCTATTCGGCGTGACGAGGAGCTTTCATCCGGTGTAGTGCAGGGTCGCACCCACGAAGAGGTGATGCAGGCTGCGCGGCGTGCTGTAGGATGCGCCTGATTTATCACCCAGATGCTGAAGTGGAACTGATCGAGTCCGCTCGGTTCTACGAACAGCGGGCTCCCTCGCTTGGTGCACAGTTTCTTGATGCGGCGGAGCTCTCCGTGGGTGCTATCTTGGATGCTCCGGAGCGTTGGAGCATCATCGAGGCTGGGGTGCGGCGATATCTGATGCCGCGTTTCCCATTTGCGGTCTATTACAGCATCTGGCCGGATCACCTTCGCATTCTAGCTTTCAAGCATCACAGCCGCGATCCGGACTATTGGCGCTACCGGCTTTCGGAATAGGTCACGGCGAAGGAGAGATTTTTTTCTTATGGCCTTGTCTTTGAAAAATCACCGTCGCGCTGGTTCGTAAATCCAAGGGTCGTTGAGGTGCCTGCGGACGCCGACCGGATGGCCATCTCCGCCGACACACTGCCGCGATAAAATGTCTGATCCGCTGATCCTCGCCGATTGTGTTTGAAAAGGTGATCTGCCGTGTGTCCGCGAAGCTGCTCCACCCGCGCTGCATCTCAGTCCGGCTCCGCCGCAATGGTCACGAATGGCCCCGCGAACCGCTTCGCTTCGTCTCCGATAAAACCGCTCCGCCCACTAATCATTTTCTTCTGGGCCTCATTCCGCTCCTTGCAGGCGCGAGATCGGCGAATGTGTTTTCGACCGTGGGCTACGCTCTCCGATAGCACAGCATAGTAGATAGCGGAGATTGATTTTTCGAGGAATGCCACCGCGCTATCTACTACGCGGATGCTATCGGAGCTTATCTACGACTCCGCTGCGCGGATCGCGGGGCCAGCAGCCACGCGGGGCTGCGGTTTCGGCGGCGATGATTGCTCCCTGTGCTGATGAAGTCTTGCGCGCCGCCGTCGTAATGCGAAAGCCGATCTTCATGCGTTGAGTGCGGGGGTGGGATGGTGGCTCGTGCCGGAGCAAACCTCCGCCACATTGCCCCCACCCACCCGGCTGCTCGGCGCTGCGGATCGCTAAAGCTCCCGCATCGCCGCTCAGCCCCCCGCAAACCAGCAGGCAGGCAGAAGCGGCGTTGCGCACCGGTCGACATCGAAGAACCTCGCCACCGCAGCGCAGGAGAACCAGCGCGGCAGCGAGTGACAATTTTTTTGTCACTCACAGAAAATTCGTGAGAATTTTTTTGAGCAATCCGGAACAAGGAGCGTGTATGCTCGGGGAGCCTTATGTTTCCTTGCTTAGCGGCAACCGTGAGTTTTTGGACAGAGCCAAGCGAGTGACAAACGAGTGACAAGCAGGCCGGTTAGTAGAGGCATTTTCCAGCAACTTATGGCAACGAGCCATTTTTTGTTTTTGATGAATTTTGGAGGGATTCTCCTCTCGCAACCCTCTGCTGTAGAGGGTGGTGGGCAGAACTGGATTCGAACCAGTGAAGGCGTAAGCCAGCGGATTTACAGTCCGCCCCGTTTGGCCACTTCGGTATCTACCCTTTTTTTCCTGCGGTTGGCTTACCTTATGGGCGAAGCCTGATCGCGAGGGGCGAGCACAATGGATTTAATTGTGATTTTGGGCAAGGGAAAATCGTTGCTGTTTGTGGGGGCCTTGCTGATTTCTTCGAGAGTGTCGAGGCCTTCGAGGACGGTTCCGAAGACGGTGTATTGGCCGTTGAGCTTGGGCAGGGGCTGGAGGCAGACATAGAATTGGCTGCCGTTGGAATTTTTTGCGGGGTTGATTTTGTCGGGGAGGCGGGCCATGGCGATGGCGCCTTTGTCGTGTTTGAGGCGGATTTCGGCGGGGAGTGTGTAGCCGGGTCCGCCGGTGCCGGTGGTGTCGGTTTGCCCTCGGCGGCTGGCGGGGTCGCCTGTTTGGATGAACGAGCCGGGGAAGACGCGGAAGAAGCGTTGGCCGTTGTAGAATTTTTTTGTGATGAGTTTTTTGAAATTCTCCACGGTGTAAGGCGCAGAGTCGTCGTAGAGGCCGATGGTTACTTGGCGCGGCTGCTTTTCCTTGGGGAATTGGATTTGGACGACGGCAACATCCGGGCCGAGCGTGGCGGCGCGGGCGGTGGTGGCGCAGAGGAGCGCGACGAGCGTGAGGGCGATGAAGGATTTCATAGGATCGGGAATGCGCGGCGTTCGACTTCGCCGAGCGGGCGGCCTTGCTCATCGCTGACGCCAAAGCGCTCGAGGTCTTCGAACTGGCGGTTGAGATAACCGAGGGCTGCAGTTTGTGCGATGTCAAAATGCGGGGCGGCGCTGGTGAGGTGTCCAGCGATGATGTCGGGCTGGCCAATAGGATGAAGGCGGGCAGGCAGGGCGAGGTTTGCGAATAGAGTGCCGAGGAAGCCGTAGAGGAGCTTGTTCACTCGGCCAACGCTCTTGAGGCGGGAAACGGTTTCCTGGCCGACATAGCAGCCTTTGTCGAAATCGACGGCAGTGTCTTCAAGGCGGGCTTCCTGCGGCAGGGTGTCTTCGGTGATTTCGAGGCCCCATGCGGGTTGGCCGTGGATGATGCGTAGGAGGGCGAGCTGCGCGGGTGAGACGACGTCGAGGTCGGAGGGTTTTTCGGTGGTGTCGAAACCGGGCAGGCCTGTGCGGTTGATGCGGAGGGCTCCAGCGGGCGGCTCGATTCCGAAGATGTGGTGGAGCGGAGATTGGGCGGGCACCGGCTCGAGGCGGGCGTCATCCGCTATGAGATAGCGCTCGAGGCGGGCGTGGACGGCTTCGGCGAGGGATTCGTCGCATTCGATGAAAAGATGGTCGCCGTCGCGCCAGACTTGGACGAGGGCGCAGAGTTTTCCTTTGGCTGTGAGCAGGCAGGCGGGGCGTGCGATGAGATGCTTGAGGCGCGTGATGTCGATGCTCACTTGCCCATTCAGGTAGCGCGTGGCGTCGGGGCCGCTGAGTTGGAAGCGGGCGCGGCCATAGACTTCGAAAAAACCTGACTCGGGCAAGGGGGTCATTTTTTCCGGCGGAGGAGTCCCCAGAGGTTTTTGAGTCCGGCGGGTTTGTGGGTGGCTTCTTCTGCTTGAGCGGAGGTGCTTGGCGCGGGCGTTTCGGGGAGCGTGTGGCCTTGACCGGGAAAATCGTAGAAGCGGGAAATGACGGAGAAATCCTCGTCGCCCCATCCACGTTGGAGGCCCGCCATGGCGATGCCTGCGAAGGAGCCGGCTGCGGGGAGTTCGATGTTTTTTTCCTCGGCCATTGCAAGGCCGATCTGGACATCCTTGAACATGTTTTTGAGAGAGAAGCGCGGGTCGAAGTCGGCTCCCAGCATACAGGGGAGCTTGAGGTCGATCACGCCCGATCGGGCGGCGTTGTTTTCCAGAGCGAGGGGGAGTTTGTGGAGTCCCACGCCATATCGGTCAAGGAGGGCGAGGGCCTCGGTGAGGGATGCGACGGCGTTTGCGGAGATGAGGTTCGTGGCGACTTTAACGACCGAGGCTTGGCCGATTTCTCCGATTTCCAGAATCTGCTTCGAAGAGGCTTCGAGCTGCGGACGCACGCGCTCGAGGGCCTGCGGGTCGCCGCCGATGTAGTAGACGAGCTGACCTGCGGCCGCGGCATCCCTGCTGCCGGTGAAGGGGGCATCGAGAAAGGTGGCGTGTTTTTCCGCAACGATCTCTGCGGCGGTGAGCGTGTCGGCAGGGGAGACCGTGGCGTGGTTCAGAATGACATGCTCGGCGGTAAGAGCCGGAAGCATGGCGCGGAGCACGGAGTGCAGGGCTTCGCCGTTCGAGACAAAAATCTGGATATGCCGCGCCGCCTCGGCGATCTCAGCGGGGGAGCTCAGGAAGTTCGGCTCCGGCCGCACGGTGCGGTTCCAGAGCCAGACTTGATGCCCTGCGCGCCGCAGGCAGGCTGCGACCCGGCTTCCAATGATGCCGAGGCCGATGACGCCTGCTGCGGGTTTTCCCGGTATCTGCTCCATGCGGGCTTTAGCTGGCCGCAGGCAGGAAGGTCTCGATCTTGGCGGATTCCTTAAGCTTGTTCAGCACGGTCTGCACGGCTTCACGCTGGTTGTTGGATTTCAGGTAGGAGACGACCTGTTCCTTGACTTGATCGAATGGCACGGTGCCGGCGGCTTTTTTGTCGGTGACCTTGATGACATGCCAGCCAAACTGGGTTTTCACGGGCTTGCTGATATCGCCGACTTTCTGGGCGAATGCAGCCTCTGCGAATTCGGGAACCATGCGGTCTTTCGGGAAAAAGCCGAGATCTCCACCGGATTCGGAGGCGCCTGGTTCTTCGGAAAGTTCCTTCGCGAGCTTGGTGAAGTCTTCGCCTGCGGCAGCGCGCTCGGCGGCCTTCGTGGCGGCTTCTTCCTTCTGCTTCACGACATCCGCCGGGGCGTCCGGATCAACCATGAAAAGGATGTGGCTGGCTTTGACGGTTTCGGGTTGCTCGAATTCCTTGATGTTGGATTCGTAAAAGGTCTTGGCCTGGTCGTCGGTGATCTCGGGGGTTTTGACTTGGGATTTCATCCAACGGTTTTGCTGGAGGCCGGTGCGGATGTTTTCCTTGAGCTTATCGGGTGTCATGCCGGCTTGGGCGATCTGTTCCTGGAAGGCCTTGTCATCGGGGAACTGGCCTTTGATTTTGGCGAGTTCGGCATCGACATCGGCATCGCTGACTTTCTCAGTGGAAGCCGCCTCGGCCACCAACTTGTCCATGATCAAATCCTGAAGGAGCTGGGTGTAGCCGCCGAGTTGTTGCTGAGAGTTGAGATCTCCAATTTTGGCGCCGGAGGCTTGGAGTGCGGCGTTGAAGAGGTCCTGGAGTTGTTGTTTGGTGATGTTTTGTCCATTCACTGTGGCAACGACTTCGGGAAGTTCGATGGGTTTGTTATCTGCGGGAGCGGGTGCTGCGGTGTCGGTGGAGACCGATGCGTCAACCCCGGCTTCCTTGAGTTTTTCGACAACTGCCTGCGCGGCGGGGTCGGCGGCCGGTGTGGCTTCAGCCTGTGGTTTCGACTCGGCGGGCGCTGGAGGTTTGCAAGCGGGGAGGGCCAATAGGCCGACTGCCAAAAAGGGGATGATCGTGGCTTTGGTGGATTTTGAGATTGTCATTTGTAAAATAAGGAATCTTTTTCATCGCACGGACGGAAGGGGATTGCCAGTGGAAATTGGCGAAGTCCACAGGGTCTGAGGTTTTAGCGTTGAGCAATGCCGCCGCATACTCCATGTTTTGTTACTCAAATGAAGACCATCACCCTCTCTTTCGCGCTTTTGTGTGCCTCAGTTGTCGCCGGCCTGAGCCAAGCTTCGCTTGCCCCGCTGCCGCCAGACGGATTCGTGACCCTGGCACAGATCGTAAATGATTTTTCGACATCGGAGACCCAGGCTCTCCAGAAATACAATGGCATGCGCATCTGCGTTTACGGTCGGGTCGGGCAAGTCACCCAGTCCGATGACGAAGAGGGTGATCCGCTCACCGCTTACATGCAGCTGCCGAACCGCACCACACCTGATGTGAAGGCAGTCTTCTCTGCGGATTTCATTCCCTCGTCCGTCGTCACCGTGGCGGATGACGATACAAAAGCCACGGTTTACCACGCCGACTGGAATGGCAATCTCTCGAATGCCACATCGTTTATCGTCGAGGGCGAAAATGTCGCCGTGCGCGGCACATTCGACAACTTCGTTGCGGGCGACATCATTTTGAAAAACAGCTTCAAGCTGGCGCCAGAAGCCTTGCAAAAGAAGCTCGCCGAACACGGCCTCTCGAACCAGTAATTTGAGCGACTTCGTTTATCCAAAAAATTACGATGTCATCGTCATCGGGGCTGGCCATGCAGGCATCGAGGCCGCGTTGGCTTCTGCTCGCTTGGGCTGCGAAACCCTCTTGCTCACGCAAAATGCCGATACGGTTGGGCAAATGTCCTGCAACCCGGCGATTGGAGGTTTGGCGAAGGGCCACATGGTTCGGGAGATCGATGCCCTCGGCGGCGCGATGGGGTTGAACACCGATGCGACCGGCATTCAGTTTCGCATGCTGAATGCCACCAAGGGACCGAGCGTCCGGGCTCCGCGCGCGCAGTGCGACAAAAAAGCCTATCAGTTCCGCATGAAGGCGCTCCTCGAGCGCCATCCGCGACTGGATATGAAGCAGGGAAATGTCACGCGACTCGCGGTCGGGGAAAATGGAGTCGAAGGCGTGGAAACCAATTTCGGCCTGCGCTTCAATGGCGGCGCGGTGGTTGTCACGACCGGCACATTCATGCGAGGTCTGCTCCATGTGGGCCTGCGAAACCAAACCGGCGGGCGGCTCGGCGATGCTGTTTCGACATTCAGCGACTGCCTGCGCGAACTGGGTTTCGAGGTGGAGCGCTTCAAGACCGGCACACCCTGCCGGCTTCTTGCCAAGAGCATCGATTTTTCCCAATGCGAAGCCCAGCAGGGCGATGAGCCGCCGCCGCTCTTCAGCCACCTCGCGGACACGCTCGTGCGCGGCGAGGACGACCTGCACACGCTCAACGAGTGGCGTGATGGAGCGTTCCGCGCGCGTCAGATTTGCTGCTGGATCACCTACACGAACGAAACCACGCACGAAATAATCCGTTCGAACCTCGACAAATCCCCGCTCTACTCGGGAGTCATCGAAGGCGTCGGGCCACGCTACTGCCCGAGCATCGAAGACAAGGTCGTGAAATTTTCCGAAAAGGGGCAACACCAGCTCTTCCTTGAGCCGGAGGGCCGCCACACCGACGAAATCTATGTCAACGGCGTTTCGACGAGCCTCCCCTTCGAGGTCCAATACAAATTCATCCGCAGCGTGCGAGGGCTTGAGAATGCCGAGATTCTGCGGCCTGGATACGCGGTGGAGTATGACTACTGTCCACCGACGCAGTTGCACACGACGCTGGAGACCAAACGCTTGCCGGGCCTCTATTTTGCTGGGCAAATCAACGGCACATCAGGCTATGAAGAAGCCGCCGCACAGGGTCTCATTGCCGGAGCAAACGCCGCCTTAAAGCGACTCAAGCGGCCGCCGCTCACCATAGGTCGCCACGAAGCCTACATCGGCGTCATGCTCGACGACCTTGTGACTCGCGGCACGCCTGAGCCCTACCGTATGTTCACAAGCCGTGCCGAATACCGCCTCTTGCTGCGGCAGGACAATGCCGATCTCCGCCTCACCGGCAAGGCGATCGAGTCCGGCTTGGTCGATGGCGAGCGCGCCTCGCGCTTCGAGCAAAAACAAAGCCAGCTCACCACGCTCAAAAGCCGCCTCAACGAATTCAAAATCGACGCGATCCCTCTCGAGCGCTGGCTCAAGCGCCCCGAGAATACCTGGTCCACCGTGCCTGATGAAATCCGCTCGCAATTCCCACAACCGGTCTGGGAGCAAGTCGAGACCGATCTCAAATACGCCGGCTACATAACCCGCCAGGAGGAACAAATCGCTCGCACCGCCCGCCACGAAGGCAAGGCCATCCCTGAGTGGGTCGATTTCACCAAGATCAACGGACTTCGCACCGAGGCCGTTCAAAAGCTCACCAGCGTGCGCCCCGAGACACTCGGCCAGGCCGCCCGCCTCAGCGGCGTGACTCCCGCCGATATCGCCCTGCTCGGCGTATGGATCACACGCGGCTCAGAAAAAGCACCCATCACATGAAAACGCCCAATCGCATTGATACGAAATTTGAAACCCTCCGTGCCGCCGGGCAGTGTGGCTTCATCGCCTACATCACAGCAGGCGATCCAGATTTGAAAACCACTCCGGCTCTTGTGGCCGCGCTGGAGCAATCCGGCGTGGACATTGTCGAGTTGGGCATCCCGTTTTCGGATCCGCTGGCGGATGGAGCGACCATTCAAGCCGCCTCGGGGCGCGCGCTCGATGCTGGCGCCACCGTGGCCGGCGCGCTCGATGCTGTGCGTGAGATCCGCCGCAACTCGGAGATTCCCATCGTTTTCTTCACCTACCTGAATCCCGTTTATGTTTACGGATTCGACAGGTTCCATGCGGATGCCGCCGCCGCCGGAGCGGACGGTCTCTTGATTCTCGACTTGCCGCCCGACGAGGCTGCCCGCAATGCGGAGCTGATGAAATCCCACGGCCTCCATTCCATCCGGCTCATCGCGCCCACGACGCCGCCTGAGCGTATGGAAGTGATCGCCAAGTCGGCGGAGGGTTTCATTTACTATGTCTCGCGTGAGGGCGTGACCGGCGAGCAGACGAGTCTCTCGGCGGACATAGCCACACAGGTCGCCGAAATCAAAAAACATACCAGTCTCCCAGTGGCAGTCGGCTTTGGCATTTCCACGCCGGAGCAGGCCGCCGAAGTTGCGAAGGAATCCGACGCCGTCGTAGTGGGAAGCGCCATCGTGCGACGTATCGGGGAGCATGGAAAATCGGCCGAGCTCATCCAGAAGGTCGCACAATTTATTTCGCCTATAGCGGCCGCTGTGAAAAAAGCTGCCGTTTGATGGAACCCGCTCCGGTGAATGGCGCGGCGGAGATTCCCTTGACGGGATGCGATGCGTTTTTTCTCGCACTTGAGGATCTCATGGCCGCTGGCGGTCAGGGCAGGCACACCGGCCTCACCATTCTGGAACTTGCAGCAGGTTTTGATGTCGCCGCACTCCGCGATGCCGTGCGCCGCTTCTCGCTCTCGCATCCGTTGCTTCATGCGAAGCTTCGCCGCTCTTGGTTGCTTGGTGTGCCATTCTGGAGCACGCCAAAAACACTTTCCTCCGACGCAGTGCCGATTCTTGAGCACTCCTCCGATGCCGACCGCGATTCTTTTTGCCAAAAGCTTCTTGGGTCCGGAGGAGAGCACTTTTTGGAAATTCACATTCTTCCTGGCGTTGAAAAAACCACGCTGCTGGCAAAGTGGTCCCACCTGCTCTTCGATGGACGCGGGGCCGAACTGGCATTGCAGGAAATCGCGCATCTTGCGCGGAATCCCGGCGAGCCCCCCAAGCCCGTTGCCTCCTGGGGGATGCCCTTTCCGCCGGCGCCAGGCCTAGTGACACGATGGGCAGGCACGCGTGCCTTTGTGAAACGGCACTATGAAATGAAGCCGTCGGTTTTTCGATCCCTCGGCGGGCCCTCTCTCAAGTCCGGCGCGCCCGGATTTCGCGTGCTGCCATTTTCAAAAGAGGAGACAGCTTTGCTGCGCGAGCGGGCTGTTCGGCTTACGGGAGGGATTTTTCAGATGCCGTATTTTTTCGCCGCAGCCGCACGGGCCCACGCGGCTGTTTTCAAAATTCGCGGCGAGTCGCCGCCTTCATTTGTAAGTCCTGTGCCGGTGCAGGCCCGAAAGCCCAAGGCGCGGCATCCTATTTTTCAAAATCAAGTCACCGTTTTGCATTTTAAACTCAATGCGTCAGAGGTCGACGATCTCGAAAAGGCGACCACCTCCATCCATGCGCAATTTGAATCGGCCGTCCGCAGCGGGCTCGAGAGCTCCTCTGCCACGATGCTTTGGTGGATGCGCCGCCTGCCGACAGGACTCTACCGCCGATTCCTGCAGAAGGATACCGGGGGCGAAATCGTCTCTTTTTTTCAATCCCACACCGGCGACTTCCTGCCTGGCGTGCGCGAGATCTGCGGGGCGCATATCATAAACGGCTGGCACATTCCCTCGGTATCCCAACCGCCCGGCAGCGGCATTTTTTTCAGCGAACGGGAGGGACGCCTCTCTGCGACGATCTCCTGGCGCCAGGGCTCGCTCAAACTCGACGAGGTGGACGCCATGGAATCCAGCCTGCGGGGCGATCTTCTCGGGTTGTGAATTCAAATGCTCGGCGGGATTGACCAGAAGAGCGTTTGGTGTTTTAGTTTTCACTTCATTCAGGTGAGGTGGCTGAGTGGTCGAAAGCAGCGCTTTGCTAAAGCGCCGTAGTCCAAAAGGCTACCGAGGGTTCGAATCCCTCCCTCACCGCCAGTTTCTTCGCTCCCCCAACCGCCTGCTCCCAGAGGCTCCCCATGGAGTCGGCACCGAATGTTTGGACGATGCTCCTTCTTTTTCAGTATGCATGACATAAACCAAGAGATTTTCTTATGCACCCATTCTTGACCTGCTCTTGCAAATTTGGTCTCTGGGTGCGATGCCTATAACAACAAAGATTCTTCCCCCCAGTGGACCGATCGAAAGTCTGAAGGAGGAAGATCGTGAGTTGCTGTCGAGCTTTGGCTCTTTTGAGTCTGCTAAACCAGGGCAAAAAATCATCCACCAAGGGAAGTCACAGGGGGTGCTTTTTCTAATCCTCAGTGGACTTTTGCATGCCAAGAGGGAGGATCATGGGCACACCGAAATTCTCGCGAAGATTCATCCCGGCGAGTGGTTGGGTGAGATCAATCTCTTCGATCCTTCTACGGCAGTTTGCTCGGTGGAGGCCGTCGAGCCATCAGAATACTGGGTCATCACGCGCGAAGCCTTCGAGAAGTTTATCAATAAAAACCACGCTGCGGGTAGTGTTCTGCTGATCGGGCTCGCCATGACGCTGAGCAAGCGGATCAGAAGCCTCACAGAAAAACATGTGCTGGTTGCGAGGTCCAAGAAGAAGCCCATGCTTTGGGCGTCACTCGGAGTGGTGGCCATCATTGCGATCGTGGGAATTTGGAAATGGGCCGAAGGAAATGGACTGATAAACAGGCTGAGACTTGAAAAGCAGCAGAGGGTGGCAGGAGCCTATCAAGATTTGGAGACTTCCCAAGTGAAGGCGAAGGAGCTCAAGCTCGAGGTGACGCGGCTTGAAGAGGAGCTGAAGTGGACAAAAGCAGAGGCCGAAAAGAAAGCTGCCCAGCCATCAACCCCGCCTGCACAAAATGTGGTCAAGAATGAGGCTCCATCAGTCGAAGCCCCGCCTGCGAATGAGCCCTCGGAGCCTTCGGTCGAGAAGCCTCAAGAGCAAACCAAACCTGCGCAGCCCGCGAAAGACGAGCCATCCGAATCCAAGCCCAAGTCCACACTGATTTCGTATCCGCCGGAAATCGCGCTGACCGTGGAAACCACGGTGCCCCTGACCGTGAATGGCAAAGTCTCTGGGAGCGCAAAAATAGCGCCTGGGAAGACATTCAGGGTCGTCGGAGTCGATGGGTCCGATGTGCTTGTCACCATGGCTGGTTCAACGGTTCGAATTCCGAAGGAGAATTCCAATTTCGACGAAGCTTTTGATGCGGCTGCCGCCCTGGCTGAGGAGAAAGCCAAAGCCGTCAAGCCCGCCGCGCCTGTGGTTCCTACGGTCCCCAAGCCGTCTCCGACACCTGTTGCTGTGACCGCTGCAGAGTCCGCAACTCATCAAGGAGATGTGCATGCAGCCAGCGAGGAATCCCCCGCCGTTCAAATCGAAAAAATGATCAAACTTGTGACTCCGCTTGAAGCCCTTGATGCTTTGCGAGACTTCCGCAAGTCAGGCAAGGAAAGTGCTCGGTCGGCGTTCATGAAAAACCAAGCCCGCAAGTGGGAACAGGCGGCCGAAACGGCCAAAAACTTCTTGCGCACCCGGCAAGCGGATGAGTCCACCAAGAGATTGCTGAAAAATATCGTGCTCACGGCCGAGATGTTTGCAACCGAGCGATATGATGGCATCGAAAGCAAGCTCAATGAAATTGATGCGGGCTGGCTGGCCATCAAAACAGACATGGAAATTTACGGCCCCGAAGGTGCTCCCAAGCCGGAACAGCCGCAGTAGCCATGATTTTTAAAATCCCCTGAAAAACGCGCTCAGCGTGGAAGTCACTTTTTCACGTCGGCTCAGTGTGATGCGCTTTTGAAGAACGGGAAAATCTTCCCGTTCGATGCGGTCGAGGATTTTTTGGTAAACGGCGCACATGATGCGCGCAGGCAGGAGCGATTTGAAGTCGGCCTGTGGAGGCACCGCCGCCGCGAAGCGTGCCCGCGCCTGCGCAGCCTCGTGGCGCATCAGGGCTTTGAACCGAGCACTAGGGCGGCGATTGAGGATATCCTCTTCGCTCACGCCGAACCGTGCCATGTCATCCTGCGGGAGATAAATCCTGCCACCCGCAGCATCCTCTCCCGTGTCGCGCAGGATATTTGTCAGCTGCAGCGCATGGCCGAGTTGGATGGCATAGGTTTCGCTGCGGGGATCGCGACAACCGAAAATTTTTATCGAAACCAATCCAACCGCACAGGCCACCCGCCAAGAGTAGAGCTGCAAGTCTGCAAGCGATGGAAAACGGCGCGGTTCAATATCCGAGGCGCATCCTTTGATGATCTCGGCAAAAAGTGAACGGTCGATACCGTGGCGAACGATAAGGCGTTCCAAATCCGGAGGGAGGCCGTTCTCCACAGCTTGAAGCCATGCCTCCAGAAGGTCGTGTTTTTTACCGATTGCGAGGCTGGGCTGGTCGGCGATGTCATCCACCGTTCGACAGAAGCGGTAGAAAAGCATGGCATCGCTGCGGCGCGATGGAGGCAGGCAGAGGAGAGCGAAGGCCAGATTGGATGACTTGGCGCTGGATGCGGAAAGTAGCTCCAGCGGTTTCATGGAACGCTGGTGTGGTCCCTCAGAGATGTCATTTCGACAACATGGTCGGAAAACGGCCGCACATCGTTTTTGTCGCCGTTCCACAAGACGGTCGTTCCACACTCATCCGCCAGCCGCCGGGCAAGGGGCAGCAAAAGCGAATTCGGTGGAGAAACGGCGATCAACACAGGGGGAGAGTGGACGATCGCCCGCGCAAAGGCCACCCGCCAGTGCACGGAATCAGGGAGCTCACCCACCGGAATCGCATTCAGCTCGGGGATGCCAACAAACTCGAGCGCCGTGAGTGTGCGCTCCTGTGCCCCCTCTTGTCCGCAAATTCGAAAAAATGGCATAGCCACATTTTCCGCCACGGTGAAAGAGGGTAGCAAGTGGGGGTGGGTAAAAAGATATCCGAAGGAAGTGTCCCGAAGCTTCCTGGAACCGGGCCCGGACATTTCCGATGCCTGTTCATCGAATAAAAAAACACGCCCGCTGTCGGGTCGTTCGATCAGGCCCAGAATACTCAAGAGCCGTTCTTTTGCTGCGACATCAGAACCGCAGAAGCCCGTGATATCTCCGCTCTCGAATGAGGCAGAAAAATCTTCGATCAGACCATGCCTGAAGGTGTTGGCTGTGGATCGGCGGCAGTGGATGTTCTCGCAGCGGAGGGGGCTCATGGAACTTTCCAGCACACTGACATTGGAAAGCTCGCGGCATCAATACGGAAAACAACGCCGCCAAGTTGTTTCCTCTTGCCCGGGGACGCGCCGCGCTGCGAGGCGCGGCAGCGTCCACCGAAGCATTGGGGGAAACTACCTCGCGTATTCAACCCGAACGCGGCGGGCGCGTCCGTTTTTGCGGATCACCACGCGGCCGCTGTCTAGGAGATCCGCCATGGCGGCGATCGTCTCACGACTGTTGCGGGCGCAGGATCCCACGATGGAGATCAGTTCGCCGAGGGAGTATTTTGTGCGGTTGATTTTTTTGTAGATATTTTTCATGGCAGTTTCTGTTTGTTGTGTTCGACAGCATGGATAATGCCAGCGTTCAAAAGAAATTTCCGCAGGCGTTCGCGCTTGGCTTATTTCGTCCGCAGAAGCCCATTTTTCCTACCTCTGAGGCTTAAAACAGGAGAAAGGCTGCTGTGAAATAGGCGGCAAAAATTGCCACTACGAGGGCCACTCCCGTGATGCGTGCCATCATTTCCGGGAGGGGACCCCTGCCGAAATGCATGCAGAAGCCGGCAAAAGCGACCCATGCGAGCGGCAGGGCAAAAAGCCAGAGGCTCTGGGTGGCCATCCACACCGAGAAGGCGGGAAACCGTTCCGCGACATTTGAGGCATAGCCTGCGGCCTTGAGCAGCACATTGACCGAAAGCATGCCGAGGGAAATGAAAACGAATTGAGTGAGAGCGATGGAAAGAATCATAAGCCGGAGTGGAGTGCGCGGCGCATTTCCTCAAGCGGCGCGGCGCGGTTGAACCAGATTTCAAAGGAGAGTGCGCCCTGGTGGAGAAGCATGCCGAGTCCGTTGGCGCAGCGCGCACCTGCTGCTGCGGCATCCTCAAGCAGTCGCGATGTCCCGCCCGCATACACAGTGTCGTAAACGAGGAGATTCGCGGTGAGCAAAGCCGGCGAAATCGCCGGAGGGTCCGTGCGTTTCATTCCGAGCGAGGTGGCATTGATGAGAATGTCGGCATTTTCCAACTCACGCCGCAGGGCGTCGTCGTCAAACGGGACTGCCACAATGCGCTCCGCCGGGCCGCTCAGCCTTTCGCTCTGAAAAAACGGCGCCAATTCTTCAGCAAGCAGGTGGATTTTTTCAAAGGTGCGGTTCACCAAAACCAGGCGCTCGCAGCGTTCCATGGCACATTGAACAGCGATGGCGCGTCCTGCTCCGCCTCCTGCACCCAGCAAGACCACGCGCAGGTCGCGCAGATCGACGCTGAATTCCTCGCGGATTGCCCTCACCAAGCCGGGCCCGTCAGTGTTGAAGCCCATGAGCTTTTCGCCGTTCACCACAATCGTGTTCACACTGCCCGAAGCCCGGGCATAGGCATCCGCCTCGTCAACACTGGCCAATGCTGCCGCTTTGTGGGGAATTGTCACATTCGCGCCCAGAAATCCCGCAGCGGGCAAAGTGTGCAGCACTTCAGCAAAACGCTCGGTCGGGACATGAAGCCGGCCATACTGCGCCCGGATGCCGCAAAAACGCAGCGCCGCATTATGGAAGCCGGGCGATCTGGAGTGCGCCACCGGATCTCCTATCACGGCAAGCCTCACGGGCGGCTCGAAGCCAGCAAACCTCCCGGGATTTGAAATGAAATCCTCAGCGGAAAAAATCTCCGGCACACTTGTTTGCATGCCCAAAGAAAGCAGGCGGTCCATCCGCTGGCAAGCGGGGGAAACCTCCCGCCTTGTTACGGCACGGTTCGAATCTGGATGGATTCAAACCGCTCCTGACCCTCGATGAGCTCGCGCAGGGCGATGATTTTATCACCAGAAGCCACCAACCCGCGCTTGATCAATTCCTCCTCCGCTGCGGCGAAGGTTTCCTCCGCATCGGTGTGAAAATCCAAGCGCAGAGCATGCGTGTTCCAGTTCAAGGTCAGGTGGCGGACGGTTTCCTCACGGGGCGAAAAGGCAAGGATTGGTGCCCGGTCCGGACGCAGGTGGCTTGTGCTGTCGGCCATGTCGCCTTCGCGAGTGAAGACTGCAAGACGCGCATTCTCGAGGGAGTTTGCGAGCGACACGGCCGCGCGGATGGTCTTTTGACGCTGAGTTTCCAAAATCGCCTCCGCTGCATATCCGGCTCCGCCGCTTTGGGCGATGCGGCGTGCCACGCGGTCGAGCACCTTCACGCACTCTACAGGATATTTGCCCGCCGCTGTCTCGCCGCTCAGCATCACGGCATCGGCCTGCTCGAAGACCGCATTGGCCACATCCGTGATCTCCGCGCGTGTCGGCACGGGATTTTCGATCATGCTTTCGAGCATGTGGGTCGCCACGATGACCGGCTTTCCAATCTGGATGCACTTTTTGATGATCCGGCGCTGAATAATCGGCAACTCCTCCATCTTGCATTCGATGCCGAGATCCCCGCGTGCAATCATGATCGCGTCGGATGCCAGAATAATGTCTTTGATAAACTTCACCGCATTCTGGTCCTCAATCTTGGCGATCGTGCGCGCCCTGCTGCCCAGTTGCGTCAAAACCCGTTTGAGTTCCAGAATATCCGCCGCTTCGCGGCAAAAACTCAGCGCCACAAAATCAACACCCACCTCCACGCCAAGGCGGATGTCCGCATGGTCCTTCTCCGTGAGCGGAGGGAGACCGACTTTGACGCCCGGCAGGTTGATGTGGCGCCGCGAGCCCATGGAACCCTCGGTGAGAACCTCGCAACGGATGCGGTGCTCGTTTTTTTCCAGCACCTTCATGTGGATGACTCCGTTGTCCACAAGCACCGTGTCGCCGACATGGATGTCATTGACGAGGCCGTCGTAGTTCACATCCACCGAGTAATCCTCCTCGCTGCGCGCACCCCGGACAGTGAATTCAAAAATATCCCCCGGCTTCAGATTTAATTTCGTTGGCAGGTCGCCCGTGCGGATCGCAGGCCCCTGTGTGTCGAGGAGGATGCCGCAGTTCAGGTTCAGATCCGCTGCAAGACGCCGGATTTTTTTCACAACCTCGCGCACCCCCCCATGGGTCGCGTTGCTCC
>CANKXQ010000008.1 GCA_947487745.1 Spartobacteria bacterium
GTCGATAGATCTGAACGACGCACCTTGGGTCAGAATGGAGGGCTGGGGATCAAATTGTCACAGTGAACGGGGGCTCCGCAAGATGCCCGCCTCGAAGAGAAGTATGATCGCAGGATCGCCAAACTGATGCCGGAGTGTTTTTCCGCAGTCCGCAAAAAAAAGACACATTGCGGACACCGTTTTGCTATGCCCAAATGATCCCGGTTTGTGGAAGAAGTTGTCCAAAGCGGGGAATATACATGTTTTACAAATAACTGTGAACCAACAAAAAGGAACTTTTCCTATTGACGCCGATTTTTCAGAGAAGCAAATTCTTGATATTTCATTGCGTTAAGCATGCGTTTAAATCCAGCAAGTGCAAGAATTGGCCTCGCATTTTGCCGCATTTTTAGCCGAGTTTCCTCAGTGTCAATGCTATCAGTTGCGATGCCGACGAGGACCTCGGCGTTCCGGCCGGGTCAGGCAACATTTCCTTTCATTTTGCCTTGGATGAAAGCTTGCTAATTTAAGTCGAGGAGGACCTGCCCCTGGGAAGAAAGACGCACAAGCCCAGCGCCACAGCCCAGCCGGCGAGGGATGTCCAAGCGCAGATATTATACCACCGGGGTTGCCGGAATTCGAAGGTGACGCCTGCTTGGCCGGTCGTTTGAACGGCTGAGAAAGCCAGCATGGCGCGGTGGATTTTGCGTTCCTCGGCGCCTTCGCGCGCTGTCCAATCCGGGTGCCAGGCCTCGTTGAAGATCAGCCAACCGCTTTCGCCAGTTTGTTCGAACTCCACCCTCTGATATGTGCCGCCCTCGCGCCTCGACGCCCGTGCGAACGCCTTGCCTTTATCGAGCACTTTGCCCTCGGAGGCGGCGATGCGGCCTTCGATGATCTTGCCACGCAGTCCTGGCTCGTCGACGGCGAGGCCGCTGGTTTGGATCATGGCCAAGTTGTGCTCGGCGCCACCGATCGCAGCAATGGCCGTCTCTGGCGAATCGGTGCCGGTTTGCAGAAAATCCTTCGCCAAAAATCCATACCCCAGAGGATTCCCCACCCCCAGCAGCGCCATGTTTTCGTTTTCAAAAACCACAGGGAAAAGCCCCCGCAGTTTCGCCTGCAAGTCGGGCTTGGTGTCGGGGTCGGTTTTATCGACGAGCAGGTAAGCCACACCGGCCACACGGAAGTAGGTCGCCATGCGCTCGTCGTTTAAAAATGCGGAAGCCTGCAAAATCGCCGCCCCGCGTTGGTGGAGGTAACTGTTAAAAGCCTCCGCCGCCAACGAGCGTCCCGAGAGCCACGGCGTCATGAGATAAAAATATCGTCCTGAAAAAGCATAGACGCGCCCGGGCTCGGGAGCTGTTTTTAAAAACTCCTGCGCCTCCAAAAAGTCACGCCACACACCTTGTCCCAGCCGCTCCTGAAAAAACGGCCGCGCATACGGGGCGACATCCACCGCCGCCAGCAAAACGAAAGCCATGGCGATACCGCGTCGAAGAAACACCCAGCGCACTTTTTCCAGCAACACCCCCGCCGCCAAAGCCACGGCACCGATCAGGCACACCGAGCCGGTGACCTGATAAAAATCAAAAGGCGCGCGGATATTTCGATAAATCGGCAAGAACTCGAGCAGGCGGAAACCGGGAACCAACAAATAGACGAGGGAGAATCCAATCGCAGCCAGACGCCAAGGCATTGATCCCTGCGGCACCAGTCGGAAGATGATCCAGACCTGCACGACCAACAAAAACCACGCCACCGCCGGGGTGAAACCCGCCGCTCCCGTCGACACCCGCAAAAACTCGAAATGCCCGCCCAGCACGCTGCGGGGGCCGAAAGAAAGCCAGAACGCCCCGAGCGCGAGCGCCAGCATCAAGCGGGTCTTGCCTCCCAACTCTCCTCCATGAAGCAGGCCCAAAAACAAAGCGGCCGCGATCACAGCGGCGGTCGCCCAGTAGGTTCCTCCGTTCAGGGTAGTCGGAGCGAAGCCGGGATCCATTCCCGCACCGAGCCATCCACCGCGATCCAACCAACTCAGCGCGCTCTTTGTGCTGAAGGCTTGCTGCCAGCCATCAAAGGGCCCGAATTCAAACATGGCCAGAAACCCCGCCTCGCGCAGCGCGGGAAGGTTCGGCAGCACAGCGAGCACGCAGACGACGCTTGCCGCTAAAGCCCAGATTCTCCATCCGGGCCTCTCTGAACGGGGCCGGCGGAAATACTCCACCGCTGCAAACACCCCGAGCACCGGCAGGGCCATGAGACCGGTTTTTCCATACGCCAGCGCGAGCAGGGAAAAACAAACGCCAAAAACCAAAGCCGACCGGGCGCTCCCCTCCCGCACCACACCCAGCAGCGCCCAAAAAACCCACGGCAACACTGCCAGCGAGACCACAACCACAAAATGCTCAAACCCCAACGCGCGCGTCAGCACCGAGGGGTTCAGCAAAAACAGCGCCGCACCGAGCCAGGCTGCCAACCCACCCGCATTCCAACGCCGAAGGAAAAAATACATCCCCGCAGCGCCAACCACGAGGCAAAGGCCCACGGCTACTTTCGAACCCGCCAGAAAGCCGAAAGGCAGAGCGGTCGCCAGCATGACCACATTGGAAAACATGTAGCCCCAAGCCATCGCCAGACTCGTTCCTTGAAGAAAATTCGGCGACCACCACGGCAGGCCCCGCATGCTTTCCACCCCACGGAAAAAATCCCCCGCCTTTGAGAAGTTCGCCAGCAGTTCCTGATCCGACACCGGTATTCGCAGCCAGCAAAAAACGGCAACAGCAACGAGGCACAACACGACGCCCGCTGCACAAAAGCTTTTCCATTTTCCCATCACGATCCCACGCTTCTACAGCCGATCCCCGCATCCGCCAAGCGCGGCTGGCGCAATTTCCTATCGCAAGCTATTTGCATTTTTTTCTTTGACTCTTGCAACACGCTTGCATAAACAGCGCCCTTCCATTTTATGAAAAAACCACTCCACACCGCACTCGCCCTTCTTGCCATGGCCCCGCTTGCCGGAGCCCACGGCATCGCCCACAACCACCGCGAAACCCAAACCGAGATCAACCAGGCGCTGGAGACCGGCACACAGCCGCTTACGGGTCACGAAGGCCACTCCCATGCGCAAGCCTCCCCGAGCGGTAAAAACTTCAAAGCCCCCGCGCTGGAGACCGAGACCCGCATCTGGGGAGCCAGCATCTCGACGGGATGGGAGAGCCGCCACATCCACTATGGTGTGAACGAAACCGGCAACGGCGGCGCCTACACCAATGAGGTGGGCGTTTGGATCAATGACTTCACGCTGAGCGTCTGGAACGGCTTTGGCACTTCGAGCGACTTCGAGGAGTGGGATTTCACTGCCGGCTACAATTTCGATCTCGGCCCGGTGTTTTTCATCCCCGGCTACAATTTCCGCTACACACCCGGCATCGTCGAAGAAGGGCACGCGCACGAGCATGAACACGAAGAGGCCGGACACGAGGAAGAAGGGCACGAGGAGCACGAGGAAGAAGCCGGACACATCCACAAAACCTACGGCAACGAACTCTTCGCCGTCCTCGGCACAAACAAAATCCCCTATGTCACCCCGAGCGCGGCGTTCATCTGGGATCTCAACAACACGCCCGGCGCGTTTTTGGAGTTCCGTCTCGATGGTGAAATCCCGGTTTACAAAGACATCGTCACCCTCGAACCCTACGCCCTCCTCGGTGTGAACCTCGGCTACAACACACGCACCTACTATGGTTGGAACAACTTCCAATTTGGCGTCGAAGGAAACTGGCAAATCAACAAAATCATCTCCGTGTTTGCCGGCATCAACTACAGCGTCGCCATGACTGCCCTGCAGGACATCGACCAAGGCAACGAAGTCTGGGCCAATGTCGGCCTGAGCTTCACCTACTAATAAACCAGACGGCCTCGCTCGCCATTTCGCCCGGCGGGCGACGGCCTTCCTACTGCGGGAAACTCAAACCCAAAGCCTGCGATCGAGGGTGCGGTATTGGATGGCTTCGCCGATGTGGTCCGGGGTAATGCGGTCGCTGGATGCCAGATCGGCGATGGTGCGGGAGACTTTGAGGATGCGGTCGTAGGCACGGGCACTGAGGTGGAGATCCTCCATGGCGTGACGGAGCATTTCGAGGGAGGTGTCGTCGAGGGGGCAGAATTTTTTAATCTGGCTGTGCGACATACGGGCATTTGAGGCGGTTTTTCTCTCACCGGTGAACCGGTTTTTTTGGACATCACGCGCCTGAAGCACGCGATCAAGGATTGCCGCGGAGGGTTCGGCCGAGCCGCCGCCGGAAAGTTCTTTGAATGCCACGGCGGGCGCTTCGACATGGATGTCGATACGGTCGAGGAGCGGGCCAGAGATGCGGTTGCGGTAACGCTCGATCTGGACGCTGGAGCAGCGGCACTCACGCTGCAGGTCACCGTGGAATCCGCACGGGCAGGGATTCATCGCGGCGATGAGAATGAATTCGGCAGGAAATGTCATGGTTCCGGCAGCACGGGAAATGGTCACCTTGCCGTCCTCGATTGGTTGGCGCATGACCTCAAGCGTGGAGCGTTTGAATTCAGGTAATTCATCGAGGAAGAGGACGCCGTTATGGGCAATACTGACCTCGCCCGGAGTAGGATTGGCCGATCCGCCGAGAAGCCCGATATCGCTGATGGTATGGTGCGGTGAGCGGAAGGGGCGTTTCGAAACAAAGGCGTTCGACTCATCGAGAAGGCCGCAAATGCTGTGAATCTTGGTGGTTTCGATCGCCTCATCGAGCGTCATGGGTGGAATGATCGTCGGAATGCGCTTCGCCAGCATGCTCTTGCCGGAGCCGGGCGGGCCGATGAGCAGGAGATTGTGTCCCCCGGCCATGGCGACTTCGATGGCGCGCTTGACCTGGTGCTGGCCCTTCACCTCGGAAAAATCGACATCATCGGAGGAACCGGCTGTGAGCCGCTCGACGGCACTTCCGCGCACCGGAGTGAGTTCTTTTTTTCGGGAAAGAAATTCGTAGGCCTCGCGGAGGTTTTTGACGCCATAGACCTCGATGCCTTCGACGATGGCGGCCTCGGCGGCATTCGCGGCGGGGAGGATCACGGCCTTCATTCCCTGATCGCGTGCGGCCACGGCGATAGGCAGAGCGCCTTTGATCGGACGAATCTCGCCGGTGAGGGCGAGTTCGCCAATGACGAAGCAGCGCTCGAGCCGGGGCAACTCGGCGCGTTCGGCTGCGGCAACCATACCGACGGCAATAGGCAGATCGAAGCTCGGCCCTTCTTTTTTGATATCAGCCGGAGCGAGATTGATTGTTGTCCGCTCGCGAGGCCAGCGGAAGCCGCTATTTGAAATAGCGGTGGTGACGCGGTCCTTGCTCTCGCGCACGGCGGCATCGGGAAGTCCAACGACGATCACCACCGGGTTGCCCGAACCGGTATTAACTTCCACCTCCACCTGGATGGCTTCGACTCCCTGTAGCGCGGCTGAGAACACGCGAGTAAGCATACGGGGGATGTATCAGAGTGCAGGGTGGTTTGTCCAAGCCGGGATTGCTGTTTCCGAAGAGTGGCGAGGAATGCTAAGACTTACGGATGTCGAATCCCTACGAGTCCCGGAGGCTGGTTGATGAGTATCTGTTTTTCCACTACGCCACATTCGCCGAGGCGGCAGGAACTTTACCGGTTCCAAGCGAGGCATGGGACTTCCCCCGGCGGGTGGTCTCGGAGTTGCTCGACACCTCCGCGCCGATTGGCAACGCACTCGATGTGGGCTGCGCGGTGGGAGCGTCGTCCTTCGAACTGGCTCGATCGATCCCCAAGGTGACGGGCATTGATTTTTCCGGAGCCTTCATCAGCGCGGCGGAGGAATTGAAAACACAAGGTTCCCTCGAGGCCACTGTCGCCTTCGAAGGCAAGCGGGTGCGGAAATTCATCGCCCATGTTCCAAAGGAGGTCGATTGCACGCGGGTGGAATTTGAAACGGGGGATGCTATGAACCTGCGGGGCGATCTCGGTGTTTTCGATGTCGTCTTGGCGGCGAACCTCATCTGCCGTCTGCCCGAGCCGCTGCGCTTCATTGAGCGCTTGGCAGATCTTGTGAAGCCGGGCGGCCAACTGCTGCTCGCGACCCCATTTTCCTGGCTCCCGGAGTTCACTCCGGAAAAAAACTGGCTCGGCGGCACGGAGGATGCGGCAGCATCCCACGAAGTCCTCGCCGATCTCCTGCGTCCGGCCTTCGCGCTTGAGTTCACCAAAGACCTGCCGTTCCTGATCCGTGAACACTCCAGAAAATTCCAATATGGCATCCCACTCGGCACACGCTGGCGCCGGCATTGACTGGGATGCCCGCTATGTCGCGGGGGACACGCCCTGGGACAAGGGCGGCGCGCACCCTGCCCTGCTGGCCCGGCTGAAAAATCTGCGTATGACCGGCCGCGTGCTCGTGCCCGGCTGTGGAGCCGGACACGATGTGCGGGCCATCGCCGCCGGGGGTGCAGCGTTTGTTTTAGGCCTGGATGTAGCCCCCTCCGCCCTGAATCTGGCCCGAAGTTTCCCAAAAGCAGAAAACGAATTCTATCAGGAGGGAGATTTTTTGACGGGGAATGCCGTCCCTCCGGGCTCGTTTGATGTCCTATTCGAGCACACATGCCTTTGCGCCATCCCGCCGGAGCGCCGCGCCGACTATGTGCGGGCGGCTGCCACAGCGCTTCGCGACGGAGGACTCCTGCTGGCAGTGTTTTTTACAAATCCCGAAAACCCCAATCCCGACTCGCCGCCATTCCGCTGCGACTTGGCAGAAATGACGCTGCTTTTCAGCAAGGACTTTGAAATGCTGAAGACAAGCGCTGCGATTCCGACCTATAGCGAGCGAGAGGGCCGCGAGACACTGTGCTTGCTTCGCAAAAAACAAAACCCGTAACGCCCCTGAGATGCCACGCCGCCGGAATAGCACTTTGATTTTTCGTAGAGAGCGGGTATTTGCATTGTGAACTCGACATGAGCCAGTCACCCACCCAATCACCCATTCCCCGCATGCCAGCCGGGCCGACATTCCGGGTTGCTGCTGGTTTGCTCTGCCTCTTTCTGGTGGTTCAGATCGCCCTCGTCGCCTTGCACTACGCCCCGCTCCTTCAGAAGGACATCGTCAAAAAAATCACAGCAGCGCCTGCGCCGCAGGTTATGGCGACAGCACCGCTCGCGCCCCAGCCAGTGGCCCAAAGCACGCCGCCCCCGGCCACGGCCGCTGAGCAGCTTGATGAAGCCCTGATGGAAAAAATCCGCCGACTGGTGGAGGATTCCGACAGGGCATTCCGCATCGGCGACTACGATGTCGGCATGGCAAAAATCCAGGAGGCAGACAGGTTGCTGCCCGGAGACCCCGGCGTGATGCTTCGCATCGGGAGGCTTCATGAGAAAAAGGGCGATATGCCGGCAGCGGCGGAATCCTACAAAAAAGTCCTCGAACTTCCGGGGCTTTCCACCGAACTCCGTGCTCAGACACAACGCAAAATCGGAATGCTCAACCTCCCTGAAAGCACGCCCGTTCCAACGGTGGTCGCCAGCGAAGCCGGTGCCGATGTGCGCGATGAATTCGGACTCCAGCCCGGCGCGAGCTTGGGAATTATCGAAACCCGCTTGAGCGACGCTCCCAAGGAGGCAAAAAACCTGCGCATTTCGATCAAAGCCAGGCCTAACCAGTCCATCGATCCTCGCCAAATGGCAGTCCATGTTTTCTTTTATGAACGCGACCAGACCGGTCAAATCCAACTCACAAGCTCGCAGGTTCTCACGGAGTGGATCAGCCCACCGGTGGATTGGAGCAACAACGAACCTGAACTGCTGAACGCCGTCTACACACCACCTGCGAAATCCGACTTCACCTATGCCGGTTATGTTGTGGGCATTTATTACAAAAACGACCTCCAAGACACGCGCGCCGACCCGGGTGCGCTCGCTGTAGATCACCCACTTCCACTCTACCTCTCCAGCCAGCCATAATGAAAACCCTCATAGCACTCAGCGATTCCGGGATCGCCTCCACGCTCTCTCAGGCCCTCGTTGCCCTCGGCAAACCCGCTCCCGGCGTAGCTGCCGACTCCGATGCCGTCATCGAGTGGATCAATACAAACGGCGGCTGCGACCTCCTGATTTCGGAGGTTTATTTCGCCCCGCTGGATGGATTCTCCCTCCGAGATGCTCTGACTCCCTATTTGCCAGACCTCAAAACCATCTTCACCTCACAGCATGACATCTCCCCCTATGTGGAGCGCCTCGGAGGATCGCCCTTCCTCCCGCAGCCGATAACTCCCGAGACACTGAAGCACGCCCTCGCAGAATTGGAAATCGCTGAGGAATCTGCAGCAGCAATCGAGCCTCCAGCTCGAGCTCCAACTCCAGCACCAGCTCCAACTCCAGCTGCTGCCCAGCCAAAACCTGCTGCGGCGCCTCCTGAACCGGCAGCGGCCGGCGCACCCAAGCCAGCTGCGGCTGCTGCCAAGCCGCAGGCCGCAGGCGCTCCAAAACCAGCAGCCGTTGCCGCCAAGCCGAAAGCCGGCGCTGTAGCACCCGCTGCGATGCCAGCCGCGAAACCCATGGCAAAAGGCGCGGCACCTGCCGCAAAAGCCCAGGCGAAGCCCGCTGCGGCTGCCCAAGCCCCCGCGATCAAACTCAAGCCTGATCTTCCGCCGGATGAAATGGTTGGAAAAACGATAGGCCACTTCTCCATCGAGGCCCGCATCCGCGACATGGAGAATGAAACGTTCTACCGTGCCACGCAGACAAATATCGGCCGCCCTGTCATT
This sequence comes from Spartobacteria bacterium, assembly GCA_947487745.1. Taxonomy (GTDB): domain Bacteria; phylum Verrucomicrobiota; class Verrucomicrobiia; order Chthoniobacterales; family Terrimicrobiaceae; genus UBA967. The sequence goes on from CANKXQ010000008.1 coordinate 8,784, forward strand.
CTCCGCGTTCTGAAACCAGCCGCAGCGGCGGATCCGGACATAGCCGCAAAATTCGTAAACGACGCCCGCGCAAAGGCAAAGGTGACGCACACACTTGTGACCACCGTGTATGAAAGCGGCGAGCACGAAGGCGTCTCATTCTACTCCAACGAAGCAGTTGGGGCCCCGACCCTCGAGGACATGATCGAGAATGGACGCAAAATCGACACCACCACCGCACTCCAAATCATCAAGTCGGTCGGAGAGGTTTTCGAGTTCTTCGACAAGGAAGGCATAGCACGCGTCACGCTTCTACCCCGCCACATCATCCTCAAGCCAGGCAGTGCTCCCCGTTTATCGAACCTCGCCTGCAAAGAGGCTCCAGCCCCCATCGACCAACAGCAGGAAATCCAAAATCTGGTCAACCTCCTGCTACCCATTCTGGCAACGGACAAATCCTCCGCCATCGCTCAAACGACGCTGACAGAAATTCAAAACTCGAATCCTACGACAACCACATGGGCCACCATCGCCCAACTCGCCGAAAGCCGCATGCCGAAGGCCGCTCCGGCCGATGTGGAAAAAATCCAGTCGCAAACACTCACCCGCTCGCGCGCGCTGGAGGACTCGAAGAAAATGAGCCGCAAAAATGTGATCATCTACAGTGCCGTTTCCCTCACTCTCACGCTGGCGGCCTGCTTTTTTGTCATCAGGGCCTTCACCAAAAACAATGTCCATGTGAAAGACCTCGGGGACATGATCGCGATTCCAGCGGGCGAAGTGTCCTTCCAAGGCCAAACCGTCAATGTGCCCGCCTTCAAAATCTCCAAATACGAGGTCACCATCGCCGAATACGCTGCCTTTTTAAAAGATCTCAAAGAGAATCCCGACAAAGCGGCCAAAGTCGCGCATCACAACCAACCTCGGGAAAAATCCCACATTCCGACAGGCTGGGCAGACATGACCGAAATCGATCCGCCGAACCCCGGCTACTACAAGAGGGCGAAACGCTGGGGCCGCTATCAAGACTCTGCGCTTTCCCTCGACTCGCCCGTTTTCGGCGTGGATTGGTATGACGCCTACGCCTATGCGAAATGGAAAGGCCAGCGCCTGCCCACCGAACAGGAGTGGGAGCGTGCCGCACGCGGCGAGAGAGGGTTCAAAAATCCATGGGGAAATGAATTCAACGAGAAACTCGCCAACACAGGTAGCGACTTCAATCCTGACCCCAAAGCCAAGGCTAAGATCGACGGCTTCAAGCGCTGGAGTCCGGTGAACAAGCCCAAAACAGACAAGAGCAGTTTCGGCGTGCAAGGAATGGCCGGCAATGTCTTTGAGTGGACGGATACCTGGGCTGAGGATACGGAACGCGGTGGTGAAAAAGTTCCCGTTTACCGTGGTAGCAGCTGGAAGTCACGCGATGAAAATACCGCCGTGCGACGGGGAACGAAGCTTTCGGAATTCCAAAGTGACGATGCCTTGGGCTTCCGAACCGCTGAAGACGCGAAATAAGGAATGATTGACCACACAGCGCAAAGAGAACCCGGAGAATGATCGGCTTAAAATTGGAAGCCCCTTTCTCTATGTTGCGGCCCTTCCTTGTTGGGCTCGCTCTCCTTGCCTTCATCCAGATCGGCTCTGCGCAGTTGCAGGTGGACATCAAGCTCAAGCGCACGCTCTACATCAGCTACGAGCCGATTTTGATCACTGTGAGCATGACCAACCTCAGCGGAAACCCGCTGCCACTCAATGATGCCGACGGCAACCATTGGTTTGGATTTCAGATCGAGACCTTGGACGGCCGCCCAATCGCCCCAAGGAGCTTGAATTACACCAACGAGCCACTCGTTTTGGAGGCAGGTCAAAAGCTAACCCGCACCGTGAATCTCACCCCGCTCTTCCCGATTGGCGAATTCGGCGGCTACCGCATTCGGGCAGCCATTTACGCCGCAACGCTCAAGCGCTACTTCAACTCCCCTCCGCTGAATATCGAAATCACAGATGGGCGTCCTATTTTTCAAAAAACCGTCGGAGTTCCCGAGGGAATGCCAGGATCCGGGGAGACGCGGAATATCACGGTCCTCACGCACCGTCTGCCCAACAGCACGCAACTCTATGTCCGCATCGAAAATACCAAAGGCGGCACGGTTTTCTGCACACACCGCCTCGGAAGGCTTGTTTCCTACGGCACGCCCGAAATCCTACTCGATAAGAAGAACCAAATTCATATCCTGCAGAATGTCGCCCCAAAGGCTTTCCTTTACTCGCACATCGGGCTCAACGGCGAAGTCCTCCAACGCAAAACCTACAGCCAAATTGTGAAGCGCCCGATCCTCCGCGAAGGCCCGGACGGAGTGATCCAAGTCATCGGAGCCCAAGAAATCGATCCAAACGCGGAAGCCGCCAAACCCCCCGTGCCCTCGCTCTCCGACCGTCCAGTGCCACTGCCCGATTCCGCGACAGACTCACCAGCGGATGAAAAACGGCCAAAACACATCCTCTCCGAGTAGTAGCCCCGCCTCACACGCCTCATTCCCTCCGGTGCAAACCCGAAGATGGACTGCAGAATGATTCGTAAAAAAGCCAGCGCGACAGCGCGCAGCTTTTTTGCGGGTCATCGTTTTCCTTGCTGTCGCGTTCGCCGCCAGGCGAGAGGGGTGGCTTTTTTATCTCGAATCCAGCGGGATTAACCTACAAGCAACAGAGAACACGGAGGATGAATGAACTAAAGTGAATCCCATTGAATGGTTTTGTGCGGTTCACCACTTTCGGAAACCGTTCCTGTTAACCTAACTCCTGTCCTCCTGTCTAAAAAAACTCTTTTCGGGTTTATGCCGCCTGAAGACGCTGATGAAATACGAGGGGCTTGAAAATCCGCAGGCCCATCCGACTTCGGCAATATTGTGTTCGGGCCCCTCAAGCAAGTTGCAGGCGAGTCGATTCTCTCGCGGGTGATCCAGGCGTTGAGCGCAACGCCTCGTTCTGCACGGAACCTGCGTGTTAAATGATCCTCCAAGCAACCGACCCTGGACGCAAGTGACGCCACACTCAGGTCGGAACGGGAAATTTCCACTCGGATGATTTTTTCAACCTCGGCCACCAAGGGAGTGGATGTGCTTTCCTGCTGGGCGGTGTCTGTGTTCAGGCCACTGAGCACCGAGACGAGAAACGCCGTCACAAGCCCTGTGGAGAAACCGCGTTGAAGGCTCTTGGGTAGGCGATGCTGGTTGGAAGCCTCTTCAAGGAACGAGAAGGCTTTGATTGAAAGCGGAGACGCAAGAAAATCGCCGCTCTGGATGCGCCGTGACTCATCAGCCCATCCACGCAAAAGCATACAGCCTGCCGCATGATTCATAAGCACAATGACTCCGTATGGCGTCCGCAAATTTGATAGGAGTTTCCGCGTGAGGCACTCCTGCCGGTGTATCACGCAGACATCTCCGGTCTGAAGACGGAATGATCCGCTTGGGCACTCAAAGTCTGTGGCTCCGCCTGTGTGGAGAAAAAACTCCGGCGTCGTGTGAAAATGGGATGCGTGGCGGCGCGTGTGAAGGCCTACGGGTTCTGGGACAAACAAACCACCCCCCACCTTTTACGATACGCTTGCGCAATCGCTCCAACTCATTGGAAAACTGACTGTGAATGGCAGTTTCACTCAAATCAGATTCATGATATTTTTGTCGTCTTTTTACAATTCGAACAGGTTGTGCCGCTCACAAAATCTCAAGTAAACAACAGGCCATGTTGTGCGTGCATTTCCGCAGAACACAAACCCAACCATCGGAAAAACTATATGTCATCCTCCATCAAAACACTCGTCTGGGGAGAATTCCGCCACGAGAAGAAGAACCCCAAAGTCGCCGCTCTCTACCCGAACGGCATGCATGAAACGATTGCCGACTTTCTTCGTCAGGATAAAAACCTGTCGGTTTCCACCGCCTGGCTCGACCAGCCGGAACACGGACTCACAACCGATGTTTTGGCTGCGACGGATGTCTTGATTTGGTGGGGCCACATGGCTCATGGCGAGGTTTCGGACGAGGCGGTCGCGCGAGTGCGTCAGCGTGTGCTCGAGGGCATGGGGCTCATTGTCCTCCACTCCGGCCACTACGCGAAAATCTTCAAAGCCCTCATGGGAACGTCATGTTCCCTGAAATGGCGTGAATCGACCGACAAGGAACGCATCTGGAACATTGCTCCGCACCACCCGATCACAGCAGGCATCGGCGAGTATTTTGAAATTCCCGCCGAGGAGATGTATGGCGAGCCCTTCGGTATTCCAACGCCTGATGAATTGATTTTCATTTCCTGGTTCACCGGCGGCGAGGTCTTCCGTAGCGGCGCGACATGGCAGCGCGGCAATGGACGCGTGTTTTATTTCCGTCCAGGCCACGAGACATATCCGACCTACCATTACCCGCAGGTTCAACGCGTCATTTCCAATGCGGTTCACTGGGCCAAGCCAACGGTCTGCATTCCCGACGACTGCCCGAACTCCGCCCCGCTGGAACCACTCCCCATCGACCCTGAAGCCGCTGAACGCCCAACCGAAGGCCATCGCTAATGCAAAAGAGATCACCATCTCGTAAAAAAATCCGGATCGGCATCGTTGGAACCGGGGGCATGGCGAATGTCCATGCGACAGAGTTCCTAAAAATCCCCGGCGTCGAGCTTGCAGCATTCTGCGATGTCGATGCCAAGCGGGCGGGTGAGTTTGCCGCCAAGCACGGCGGATCGGCGGCTGTATTCACCGACTTCAAGAAACTCCTCTCGGAAGGTGGAGTGGATGCCATTTCGAATGTGACTCCCGACAGCCTGCACGCGCCGCTCTCGCTTCAGGCAATTGCCGCCGGCAAGCACATCATCTGTGAGAAGCCGCTTGCAACGAACCACGCCGATGCGCTTCGCATGGCCCGTGCGGCCAAGAAAGCGGGCGTCATCAACATGGTGAATTTCAGTTACCGCAACTCCTCGGCGCTTCAAAAGGCGGCACAACTCGTGCGCGATGGAGAACTCGGCGAGATCGTCCATGTCGAAGCCAGCTACCTGCAGAGTTGGCTCTCCAGTCAGATATGGGGCGACTGGAAAACCACGCCAGCCTGGCTCTGGCGGCTTTCCAGCAAACACGGCAGCAAAGGCGTGCTCGGTGATGTGGGTGTCCACATCCTCGATTTTGCATCCCTGCCAGTCGGTCCAATCCGCAGCATTCAGGCCCGTCTGAAAACCTTCACCAAACTCAAAGGCAAACGCATGGGCGAATACCCTCTGGATGCGAATGATTCCGCCCTCATGCAGGTCGACTATGCAAACGGCGCCCTGGGTGTCATCCACACAACCCGCTGGGCGACCGGCCATGCGAATTCCCTTTTACTCCGTATCCATGGCACAAAAGGCGCCCTGCGACTCGATTTGGACAAGTCCTACAACGAACTCGAAGTTTGCTTGGGTGAAGACATCCATAAAGCCAAATGGACAACGCTGAAAGCCCCGCAGACGCCAAACATCTACGAGCGCTTCATCACCGCCATCCAGGCCGGCAAACAAGGAGAACCCGACTTCGCCCGTGGCGCCGAAATTCAAAAAGCGCTCGATGCCTGCTTCGAATCCGACAAGCTCGGACAAGCCGTGAGGGTTTAGGTGCCATCAGCGCGCCCGCCCGCTGCAGTGTTCGTTCACCGATAAATTTGCCGCAGCACGCGCGGTAGCGTGATTCGTAACCAGGGAGGGTTCATCGTCCTCGCATGACCCATTCTTCAGCCGTGAAGCGGCGTTTCTTCTGGATGCAATGGAGGCTTTGCCGCGTAAGTCGGACCGCGACGGCGCGGCTTCCCTACACTAGCGAACGATCGCGCTGCCGCGCGGTGGCGCGAGTCGCGAATTCGGGAAGATGACGCTCCGAAGATTTTCGTTTGGCTCGGCAACGGAGGTAATAAGTGGCGCAACCGGCGAGCAGGCAGATTGCGGTGAGGTAGGTTTCGGGTTCGCGGACGGCTATGATTTCGGTGCCGGTAGCAAAGCCGGTTTGTGTGAAGGACCGTTCAAAGGCATTCCCGACGAAGCCTATACCATTTCCGCTGTAGAAGCTGATTTTTGCGAGATTTTCAGGAGTGAGATTTGCGTCGCTGGTGAAGACCACATGGCTGGGATTGGTGTAATCGTTGACTGGCGGTCCGTGTTGCGGCGTTCCGCTCCAATTCCAGATAGCCAGTGTGGCACTGGGAGCACCGCTGGCCCAGGAGAGGCCGCTGAAGCGCAGGATGCCGGAGACCGAGTCATGGAATCGACGGTCGATGGCGGATCCGCAGGCAGAATCGACACCGTCGAAGCCCGGGTGACGGGTTACACCTTGGCAAATGGCGTCGAGAACCTCGTTCTCTTCGGAACCGTTGCTTCGGGAAGTGGCAACTCGCTGGACAACTCGATAACCGGAAATTCGGTTGCGAATACCCTCAATGGTGGAACCGGCGCGGACGCGATGGCTGGCGGCGCAGGCAACGACCTCTGCATTGTCGACAACGCAGGAGACACCATCGAGGGGAACGAAGACGATGGTATTGATACGGTGAGTGTGACTGCCACGCTGGGACAACTCCCAGATGGCTACACGCTGGCGGCCAATGTCGAGAACCTGATTCTGGGAGGCAATGCCTCGCTTTCGGGATACGGCAACGAGTTGAACAACCGGATGACCGGCAACTCGGCCAACAACATTCTCGAGGGGGGAGAAGGGAACAACACCCTGGATGGCGGAGTCGGCAGGGACACGCTTCGCGCGGGTTCCGGGCACGATTGCTTCATTGTCGACAACACTCTGGATGTGATCGAGGACGCTGGTGGTTATGATACTGTCGAGGTGCGGATCAACAACTACACCTTGGCTGGAGGAATGGAAGCGCTCCGGTTGGCCGGAACAACTGCTAGCGCTTTTGGCAATGAGGGAGACAACCTTTTAGTTGGAAGTTCGTTGGCAAACACCTTGCGCGGCATGGAAGGCAACGACACGCTGGATGGCGGGGCCGGAGTCGACTCGCTGATTGGAGGTGCAGGGGATGACTATTACATCATCGACAATGCCGGAGACAGGGTATTCGAGATTTCCAATGAAGGAGTCGACACCGTCGAGGCTCAGGTGACGGGTTACACCTTGGCAAATGGCGTCGAGAACCTCGTTCTCTTCGGAACCGTTGCTTCGGGAACTGGCAACTCACTGGACAACTTCCTGATCGGAAACGCGGCCAATAACTCCCTAAATGGTGGTGTGGGCAACGACACCTTGTCGGCGGCCGGTTCAAATCGAGGCTTGGGCCAGCGGGACACCCTCACTGGAGGAGCCGGAAATGATGTCTTCATTCTGGCAGACGAAAACGTCTCTTTTTATGATGACGGCATCTCCTCATCCACGGGAGTCGCCGACTTCGCCTACATCACGGACTTCAATGCCTCTCAAGACAGTCTGGTTCTGAGCGGTTCGGCGGAGGAATACTCTCTCATCCTTGGCATATTCCTACCGGTGTGGCCGGCATTACGGGAACCGGCCACTATGATCTTTTCCGAGAGCAGGGTTCGACGGATGAGCTGGTTGCAGTAATAAAATCTGCAAACACCACGATTCTCTTGAGCACCAACACCATTGATTTAGCCCGAAACCGGCGATTGAAAAAAGTCGTTTTGCGCGGGAAGGCTGATGCACAGTGGTGGTGTGAACAAAACCGACACCGCCTCCGCCGCACAAAACGATACATTCAATTTCAACCCGCTTTTTGGTTCTGACGAGCTGAAATTGGAGACGACGCCGAAGGCGGTGACGCCGTTTGCCGGGATGGCTTCGTTTTTTGTGTGGCTGGGGGCGCTGGGGTTTCAAAAGCAGGTGGCGGCGGTG